>NZ_FMDK01000097.1 GCF_900091995.1 Streptomyces sp. MnatMP-M17 | reverse complement strand
ACCGAAAGCCGGGGCCCCGCGGCCAGCAGCCGCTTGGTGTAGTCGTGGGACGGGCGGAGCAGCACGTCCTCGACGGGACCGGTCTCCACGATCTCGCCGTCGTACATCACGGCGACCCGGTCGGCGAAGTCCGCGACCACGCCCATGTTGTGGGTGACCAGCAGGACGCCGGTGCCGGTCTCGACGGCGAGGTGGCGCAGCAGGTCGAGGATCTCGGCCTGCACCGTGACGTCCAGCGCGGTGGTCGGCTCGTCCGCGATCAGCAGGGTGGGGTCATTCGCGATGGCCATGGCGATGACCACGCGCTGGCGCTGTCCGCCGGAGAGCTGGAAAGGGTAGGCGCCGGCGCGCTTCTCCGGCTCGGGGATGCCGACCTTGCGGAGGAGTCCGACGGCCTCGGCGGCGGCGTCCTTGCCGGACACCTCACGGTGGTTGCGGATCACCTCGGCGATCTGCTTGCCGATCCGGGTCAGCGGGTCCAGCGCGGTGGCCGGCTCCTGGAACACCATGGTGACGGTCCGGCCGCGCAGCGCCGCCAGGTCGGCCTCACGGGCACCGACCATCTGATGGCCGGCGATGGTGGCACTGCCGGTGGCACGGGCGTTGCCGTCCAGCAGGCCCATCGCGGCCAGCGCGATCGTGGACTTGCCGGAACCCGACTCGCCGACCAGGGCGAGCGTCTCGCCGGGGCGGACGTGCAGGGAGACACCCCGGACGGCCGGCACGTCGCCGGTCTCGGTGGTGAAGACGACCCCGAGGTCGTCGAGTTCGAGAATGGGCCCGGCCTGCGGGGCGGCGGAGCCCTGGGCGGCGGTCATCCGCGTCCCCTCACGTCGAATGCGTCGCGGAGTCCGTCCCCGATCGCGTTGAACGCCCACACCACCAGGATGATGGCCAGGCCTGGCGGCAGGATGAGCCACCAGTAGCCGGAGTAGGCGGCGGTGAGACCGGCCGAGAGCATGCCGCCCCAGTCGGTGGCCGGTGGCTGGACGCCCAGGCCCAGGTAGGAGACGTACGCGACGAGCAGGATGGCGTCGGCGATCTGGAAGGTGGCCGCGACGATGATGGTCGAGACCGAGTTCGGCAGGATGTGCCGGGTGATCGCCCGGGCGTGCGTTCCGCCGATGGCCCGCAGGGTCAGGACGTAGTCGCGGTTCTTCAGGGTGAGCGTCTCGGCCCTGATCAGCCGGGACGGCATCAGCCAGGAGACAACGCCCAGGATGACAATCAGTCCGGTCGGGCCCGGGGTGGTGATGGCGGAGACCACCAGAAGGATGAAGAGCGCCGGGATGGCGATTCCCGCGTCCACGATCCGCATCATGACCGCGTCGATCCAGCCGCCCGCGTAGCCGGCGGCGGCGCCCCACAGGGTGCCGATCACGGTGGCCAGGATGCCCGCGGCGAGGCCGACGATCAGCGACACCTTGCCGCCGTACATCAGCCGGCCCAGCTCGTCGTGGCCGACCGCGTCGGTGCCGAGCCAGTGCGAGCCGCTGGGGGCGAGGTTGACCTGTTCGAGCATCGTGTGGGTCTGGTCGGTGGAGTACACCAGCGGACCGACGAAGCAGAACAGGAAGAAGAAGACCACGACGCCGAGCCCGACCACGGCGAGCCGGTTGCGCAGGAAGCGCCGGACGGCGAGCCGGGAGCCGGACGCCGCGGTGGCGGCGGTGGCCTTGCCGGGCATCTGGTCCGGCTGGATGAGGGCGCTCATGCCCGGCCTGCCTTCACTCGGGGGTCGATGAGCCGCTGGACGATGTCGGCGAGCAGCGTGCCGACCACGGTGGCGATCGCGATGACCAGCACACAGCCCAGCAGCACCGGGTAGTCGGAGGACTGCGCGGCGGTCCAGAAGAGCAGGCCCATGCCGGGGTAGTTGAAGAGCTGTTCGACCACCAGGGCGCCGCCGAACAGCACCGGCACGTAATAGCCGAGCATGGCGATCACCGGCGTCAGCGAGTTGCGGAACACGTGCCGCCACAGGATGGCGCGGGAGCGGGAGCCGCCGGCCCGCGCCGTCCTGACGTAGTCCTCGGACAGGTTCTCCAGGGTGGCCGCCCGCATGTAGCGGCTGAACACCGCGATCATCGAGGCGGCACCGGCCACGACCGGCAGCACCAGCGCCTGCGGATCGGCGAACACCTGGGCGAGCGTGTCCCCCTGCGGGGCCTGTGACGGGAACCACGGCAGCACCTGGCTGAACACCAGCACCAGGATCAGCCCGAGGAAGTACACGGGTGTGGAGTAGGCGATGAAGCTCAGCGTGGTGATGACGTAGTCGACCGGCCTGTTGCGCCGGACGGCCTGCCACATGCCCAGCGGGACAGCCAACAGGAGGCCGACGACCGCCGACAGGGCGGTGAGCACCAGGGTCTTGGGCAGCCGCTCGGTGATGAGCTGGGAGACCGGCTCATTGAGGGTGTACGAGGTTCCCAGATCGCCGTGCAGCAGTCGGTCGAGATAGTAGAGGTACTGCACGGGCAGTGGCTTGTCGAGGCCTTGCTCGTGGTTGAAGGACGCGATCTGCTGCGCTGTGGCCTGCGGGCCGAGGATCCCGCGAGCGGGACCCCCGGGCAGGGCGTGCAGCAGACAGAAGACCACGATCGTCACGATGACGATCACCGCGACGGCCTGGAGGGCCCGTCGAAACAGGTACGTGGAAGTGGTCATGTGCTTTCCGGTCGCTTCGGCTCAGTGCTGCGCGTGGTCACAGGCCGGGCTCACTTGGTGGTCCACTTCCACATGGCCGGGTGGAAGTTGGCGAGCGAGTCCTGGGCGAAGCCGCCCAGGCCGTTCTTGACCACGGAGATCTGGTAGTCCGGCTCCGGCAGCCAGATGACCGGGAGGTCCTTGGCCAGGGCCGCGCTGTACTTCCGCGCCGCCTCGTCGGAGGAGGAAGTGGTGGTCTCGGTGATCAGCTTGTCCACCGCGGGGTTGGAGTAGTTGCCGAAGTTGGAGCCGCCGCCGGTGGCGAAGAGTGCGTCACCGCTCGGGTAGGCGGGGAAGTACCAGCTGCCGGCGGTGCCGAAGAACGACAACTGCCACTTGCAGCCCGCGTCGTCGGGCTTGCACTGGCCGGACTGCGCGAGGACCGAGTTGACCGGGGCGGTCTTGATGGTGAAGCCGATGCCGCTCTTGGCGAACGACGACTGCAGGGCACTCATCATGTTGTCGGTCACGGTCGAACCGGACTGTGAGAGCACCTGCATCTGGAACTTCGTGCCCTTGTCCACGCCGGCGCCGCACTGGTTGCCGCCGGTACCCGGCGCGGTGCACACCATGGTGCCGTCCTGCTCGGTCCAGCCGTGGTCGCTCAGAAGCTGCTTCGCCTTGGCGGTGGAGAAGGGGTACGGGTTGTTCTTCTGCTCCGGCGAGACGAAGGACGAGCTCTGGCCCTGCGGGATCGGACCGTAGGTCGGGACCGCGGTGCCGTTGAAGACGACCTTGGAGAGCGTGGCCTGATCCACCGACATCTGGATCGCCTGGCGGGCGTAGAGCTGCTTGAAGACCGGGCCCATGGTGGGGTTGTTGAAGTTGTAGGGCATGTACGTGATGGCCCAGCCGGACCACGGCTTCACCGTGTAGCCCTTGGCGGCGAACGACGACTTCTGGCTGAGGTTGGTGGCGTTGATGTAGCCGTAGTCGACCGTGCCCGCCCGGAGCGCGTTCTCCTCGGCGTCCGTGGTGGTGAACGGCAGCAGGTTCACGTTCTTGATGTTGGCCTTGCCGCCGCCGTCGTACTTGGCGTTGGCGGTCAGCACGACCTTGCCGGCCGTGGAGAACGACTTGATGGTGTACGGGCCGCTGACCGTCTTCCAGAGCGGGTCGGTCGCGTAGCCGGAAATCTTCTTGGCGGAGTCGTTCAGGTACGTCCAGACCTTCTTGGCGCCCGCGGGGGTGCGGTCGAGGTCCGACACGGTGCCCGAGTCGCTGGTCTTGTCCCAGACGTGCTGAGGCATCACGCGGATCATGCTGAGCTGGTTGGCGAGCATCCACTGCTGGTTGTACGCCTGGTCGAAGGTGATCGTGAAGTGCGTCGGGTCGACGACCTTCAGCGAGGTCCAGTTGTCCGGCGCCTTGCCCGGGCTGTAGCTGGCCCATTCGGCCTTGTTGGCCTTGACGAGGTTGAACCAGAACTCCATGTCCCGGGAAGTGATTTGCTTGCCGTCGCTCCAGTGCCGGTCGCCGAGCGTGATGGTGACGCTCTTGCTGTCCTCGGCGAATTCGGCGGCGGTGGCCAGCGAGTTCTTTTTGTTCCAGCCGACCGTGCCGGTGGAGCCGTCATAGGCGATCAGCGGCTCCCAAAGGGACTGGGATATGGAGGAGTTGTTGGTGTTCAGGTGCGCGGCAGTGCCGACCGGGAGTATCCAATTCGGCGTGAAGTTCGCCGGCAGCGCGTAGTTGATGGTGTCCGACGAGCCGGAGCCGGACGACGAGGTACCGCCGCCGGAACAGCCGGTCAGCAGAGCGCACGCGGTGGCAGCGGCGCCCGCGACGAGGGCCCAGCGGCGGCTGTTCGCCGTGTGACCAGGGAACATGATTCTCCTCAGAGTGAAAGGGCCCGCATGTGTCCCAGAGACCGGGGCGGGTGCCGCAGGACCGGCACTGCGTTCACGACAGCTAACGCCGGACACACCTGAGAAACAAAGCAAGAATGAGTAACAAGTAAGTTACTGCGAGTTCGAAGAAAGTCTTCTCGCCTCGATCGGCCCTCTTTTGTGGGTGCATTTGGATTGGTTTGAGGGATTTCGTGGACGGTTCACTTTCTTTACCCGGCTCTTCCCTTGCATGAAGCGCGGGCATACTGTCGTCGCCATACACACCGTTGCGGAAGTTACTTCTTACATGACTGGAATAAGTGCTTGGGACGGCAAGGCCGCGAAAGGCACCTCAGCTCTCGCCGCGCGGGTCCTGGGTCTCGTCGCATCGGGCCAGGCCTCGTCGCGCGCCGAACTCGCCGGACTGCTCGGCGTCTCCGCCTCCACCATCTCCCTCAGCGTGGCCCAACTGGTGGAGCGCGGGCTGATCGCCGAGGAGGGCACCCAGTCCTCCACCGGCGGGCGCCCTCGCAAAGCGCTGAGACTGGGAAGCAACGACGAGTTCGCCGTCGCCGCCGACCTCGGCGGCCGGCACGCCAGGATCGGTGTCGTGCTGCCCGGCGGCGGCCTGACCGATGTCTCGACCGTCCCCTTCCTGATCGCCGACGGTCCCGAGGCGGCCCTGCCGCGGCTCGCCGAGACCCTGGAGGCGCTGGCCGAGCAGCGCGGACGGGACCAACTGCGCGGGGTCGGGCTCTCGCTGCCCGGACCGGTGGACATCGTGTCGGGCTCCGCTGTCATGCCGTCCCGGATGCCGGGCTGGAACCGGTTCCCCGTCACCGCCTGGCTGGAGGAACGCTTCGGCGTCCCGGCCGCCGTGGACAACGACGCCAACTGCATGGCGGTCGGCGAGCACACCGTACGGCCCGCCGAGTACCGGAAGACGATCATGGTGAAGATCGGTTCCGCGATCGGCGCCGGCGTCATGGTCGACGGACATCTCTACCGGGGCGCCACCGGCGCGGCCGGTGACATCACCCACATCCGGATCGGCGGCGGCGGCGACATCCCCTGCTCCTGCGGCAACACCGGCTGCCTGGAAACCGTGGCGTCCGGCGCCGCCCTGGTCCGCATCCTGCGCGAGCGCGGGGTCGACGTCAGCCGCCCGGAGGACGTGGTGCGGCTGGCCGTCGACGCCGACCCGGAGGCCACACGCGCGGTTCGCAGGGCCGGCGATTACCTCGGCCAAGTGCTCGCGGCCAACGTCAACTTCTTCAACCCGGACGCCGTCTACCTCGGCGGCATCCTCTCCACCTTGGAGTCGTTCGTCGCTGCTGTGCGCAGCCAGCTCTACGAGAGCTGCCACCCGCTGGTCACCGAACACCTCACCATCGAGCGGGCCAGCCTGGGCGCCGACGCGGGACTGGTCGGCGCCGGACAGTTCGCCCTGCAACGCGCCATGGCCCATGCCCTGCGCGGGGTTGGCGGCGCCGAACCGGCCACCGACCGGTTCCGCGCCTCCGCGCCCCGTCACGCCTGACGCCCTGACGCCCGACGCCTGAAGCCCCACTCCCTACGAGCTACGAGGAGCCATGCCGCAATCCCGCACCGCCGCGGCCCGCCCGGTCATCGCCATCGCCGGACTCGGCATCGAGTCGTCCACCTTCTCTCCCGCTCGCACCCGGGCCCCCGCCTTCCACCCCTCGCGCGGCGCCGACGTGCTGGACCGCTACCCCTTCCTGGCCCCCGGCGAGGAACTGCGCGAGGCAGCCGACTGGCACGGCGCCCTGGTCGGCAAGTCGCTGCCGGGCGGCACCGTCACCGCCGACGCCTGGGCCGAGCTGACCGACGAGCTGATCGAGCGGCTCGCCGCGCTGCCCCAGCCGGACGGCCTCTGGTACGACATCCACGGCGCCATGACCGTGGAGGGCATCGACGACGCCGAGGCGGTGCTCCTGGAACGTATCCGCGCCGCCGTGGGCCCCGAGGTGATCATCTCCACCTCGATGGACCTGCACGGCAACGTCTCCCGCGAACTCGTCCACGGCAGCGACCTGATCACCTGCTACCGGATGGCCCCGCACGAGGACCACATGGAGACCAAGGAGCGGGCCGTCCGCAACCTGGTGGACCTGCTGGTCTCCGGCGCGCCCCGCCCGGTCAAGGCCTGGGTGCCGGTGCCGGTGCTGCTGGCCGGCGAGCAGACCTCCACCCGGATCGAGCCGGCCAGGAGCGTCTACGCGGCCGTGGCCGAGACCGAGGCCGTGGACGGCGTGATCGACGCCGCGATATGGGTCGGCTACGCCTGGGCCGACGAACCGCGCAACCGCGCCGTGGTGGTGGTAACCGGCACCGACCGGGCCGCCGTGTCGGCCGGTGCCGAACGCCTGGCCCAGGGCTTCTGGAAGGCCCGCGACGACTTCGACTTCGTCGCCCCCACCGGCACCTTCGACGGCATTCTGGACGAGGCCCTGGCCGGTGACCTGCGCCCGTACTTCATCAGCGACACCGGGGACAATCCGACCGCCGGCGGCGCCGGTGACGTGACCTGGGGCCTGACCCGGCTGCTGGCCCGCCCGGAGTTCCGGAAGGACGACGGCCCGACCGTCATCTATGCCTCGGTGCCAGGACCGGCCGCCGTCGAGACTGCCGTCGCCGCCGGTGCCGGCGCCACCGTCACGGTCACCGCCGGTGCCGAGGTGGACGACCGGCACGCGGGCCCGGTCACCCTGACCGGTGTGGTGCACGCCGTCCGGCACGACGACCGCGACGCCGAGACCGAGGTCGTCATCCGTGTCGGCAGCGTGTACGTGATCCTCACCAAGCTCCGCAAGCCCTACCACCACGAGCACGACTTCACCGACCTGGACCTCGACCCGCGCGGCGCCGACATCGTGATCGTGAAGATCGGCTACCTGGAGCCCGAGCTCTTCGACATGTCGGTCGGCTGGAAAATGGCGCTCACCCCCGGCGGTGTGGACCAGGATCTGATACGCCTGGGCCACCACCGCATCCGCCGCCCGATGTTCCCCTTCGACCGCGAGATGACCGACCCGGACCTGTCGGCACGCCTCATCCCCGCCTCCGACCAGCCCCTCAGCGGGGACGACGAGTGACCGCACGACCCGCCCTGGAGATCGCCGTCACCTCACCGGCCGGCGCCCGCGCCGCCCGGGAGAACGGCGCCGACCGGGTCGAGCTCTGTGCCGCCCTGGAGCTGGGCGGCCTGACCCCGTCGGCAGCCCTGGTGGAGGCAGCTGCCCGGGAGGGGCTGCCGGTGCACGTGCTCGTCAGGTGCCGACCCGGCGACTTCGTCCATGCCGCGGAGGAAATCACGCTGATGGCTGCCGAGGTGCGGTCCGTCATCGCCTCCGGCGCCTGTGGCGTGGTGATCGGCGCGCTGACCGCCGACGGCGCCCTGGACACCGTGGCGGTCGCCCGGCTCGTCGAAGCGGCCCGCGCCTCGGGCCGCCCGGTGGACATCACACTGCACCGCGCCATCGACCAGTCCGCCGATCCGGTGGCCACCGCCGCACTGCTGCCCTCGCTCGGCCTTACCCGGGTCCTCACCTCGGGCGGCGCCCCCACCGCGGCCGAGGGGCGGGAGACGATCGCCGCGATGGCCGCCGCCGCACCCGGGGTGCAGGTGATGGCCGGCGGCGGGGTTCGCCCCGCCGACATCCCGGCCCTGACCTCGGCCGGAGCCTCCGCCATCCACCTCTCCGCCAAGACCAGGGCGCTGACCCCGCGGGGAGGCCGCTGGGTACCGCTCGGCACTCGGGGCGCGTCGGCCGAGCAGGACACCCACTTCGTCACTGATCCCGAAGTGGTGGCCGAGGCACGGCGGGCAGTGGAGAGGGAGGGCCGGGGCCTTGGTCCAGGGTAGGCAGTCTTGGACCGCGTTCTGGGCACCTGAGCGGATGGGCATGGGAACATCGCCCCGCCGTCGGTGCCCAGACCCACGCTGCCGACACGGCAGGCAGATACTCGCGCTGTCACCAGTTCCTGGGGGTCAAGGGGTCGCAGGTTCGAATGTCGTCCCGACCAGCGTTTACGCAGTCACAGGCGTATCGGGGGAATCCGATAACGCCTTTCAGTTTTCGCGACGTAAGGGGAGCGCATGTCATCAAGAAAGTGATAAAAAGGGACATTGTGTATGCCGGGCGCTGGTGGGCCGACCGCCTTCAGGAGCAATCGCCGGGTCGCGGACTGGTGGCGATCCCGCTCGCGCTGATCGTGGTGATCACCGTGGTGGACCTCCACTCCCCGACAGATGTCCATCTGGGCCCGTTTCTGGTGATCGCGCCCGCCCTCGCCGCTTCCTTCGCCGGAGCGCGGCTGACCGCCCTGATCGGGGCGCTGACGGTGGTGGCGCAGGTGTTCATCGCCATGTTCCACGGCGGGCTGACCACGACCAATCATCTGGCACAGATCACGGCGCTGATCGTGCTCTCCTCTCTGGTGGTCTTCTTCTGTCTGGTACGGGAACGGCGTGGCCGGGAGCTGATCCGGGTGCGTTCGGTGGCCGACGCGGCGCAGCGTGTGCTGCTGAGGCCGCCGCCTCGCCGGATCGGGCCGCTGCGGGTGGCCTGGCTGTATCTGACGGCCGAGGACGAGACCCAGATCGGAGGCGATCTGTTCGCGGTCGCCCGGGCCGGTGAGACCGGTACGCGCGTGGTGATCGGCGATGTCCGCGGCAAAGGTCTGGCCTCCATCGGCGAGGCCTCGGTGGTGCTGGGCGCGTTCCGGGAGGGCGCCCATCGCTGCACGAGTCTGCTCGAACTCGCGGCGGCTCTCGAAGGCAGCGTCAGTCGCAGTCTGGAGGAGGTCGCAGACACCCAGGACGATCCCGGCGAGCACTTCACCACCGCTCTCGTGCTCGACATACCGGACCAGGGCCCGGAGGCCGAGATGATCAACTGCGGTCATCCGCCGCCGCTTCTGGTGCGCGGCCGGGAGGTCACGGTGCTGTACTCGCCCAGTCCGGCGCCGCCGCTGGGTGTGTGCGAGCCACCCGACCTCAGCCATCGCGTCGATCCGTTCACCCTGGAAACCGGCGACACCCTCCTGCTCTACACCGACGGAGTCGTCGAAGCCCGCTCACCGGCCGGAGTCTTCTATCCGCTGGCCGAACGGGTCGCCTCCTTTCCCGCGTCCGGCCCGGAGGCGCTGCTGCGCCATATCCACCGCGATCTGCTGACCCATATCGGCAAGCATCCCGCCGACGACGCGGTTCTCCTGGTCATCGAACGCATTCCCGCCCAGCAGACCCAGGGCCCTCATCTCACGGCCCATCTCCACAAGGGCGCCGGCCGGCCCTGATCCCGGTTCGCTCCCCGTGATCCCGGTTCACTCCCGCGAGGTCAGTCGGCCCAGTCCGTGTTCCAGCAGCGCGAACGCGTGCTCGGCATCGCTCACCGCACCCGCGTAGCGCTCGTCGGCGGACTCCCCGTACGCCAGGCGTTCGGCGTTGTCCTGTGCCAGCGCCCAGCGCACGGCGACAAGCTGGACGGCGGCCAGCCGCGCGGTGGGTTCCGGGATGTCCGCCGTGTCACGCAATGCCTCGGCGAGTGTGCGTTCGGCGGTGGTCTTGAACCGTTCCATCCTGGTCACCAGTGCGGGAGCGTCAAGGATCATCCGGTGAAACGCGCGCACCTCGGGCCTGTCGTTGAGCCCGGTGATCGGATCACGCTCGCGCAATCCGTTGAGGAAGTGCTCGCGCAGTGCGGTCAGCGGAGCAGTGCGGTCCGGGCGGGCCCGTACCACCCGGGCGGCTTCGGTCTCATGATCGGCGAGGCGGTGCACCACGAGGTCTTCTTTCGCCGGGAAGTAGGCGAAGAGCGTGCGCTTGGACACTTCGGCCGCCTCGGCCACCTGGGCCACCGAGACCTGGTTGAAGCCGTGTTCGAGGAACAGCGCGATCGCCGCCTCGGAGATCGCCGTGTGAGTCCGCTGCTTCTTACGTTCCCGTAGCCCTGGCTTGCCGTCCACGAGACCGAACGGTAGCAAAGAACTGCCCCGGGTGGATTTCTGCACCTGGTATACATGTGCACCGAGACGATGATGGGGATGGAGTGAACGTGTTGGCGGAGAAGGCGTTGGCGGAGAAAGTGTTCGCGGAGACCGGGACCGAGGTCGTCATCGTGGGCGCGGGCCCGGCCGGACTGATGCTCGCGTACGAACTGGCCCTGGCCGGAGTCGAGACCCTGGTGCTGGAGAAGCTGCCCCGGCCCATCGAACAGGTGAAGGGCGGCGGGATTCAGCCCCGTACGGCTGAGCTGCTGGAATCGCGCGGGCTGCTGGAACCGCTGCTGCGCCGGGCCACGCCGCGTGATCCGGTCGGCGGGCACTTCGCGGCGCTGCCGGTGCCGCTGGACTGCACGCCCTGGCAGACCAGGCACCCAGTCCCGATCGCGATCTCTCAGTGGGAGATCGAGGAAGTGCTCGAAGAGCGGGCGATCGCCGCCGGCGCGCGGGTTCTGCGCGGCACTGCCGTTTCCGGAGTCGAGTCGGACAACGACGGTGTGGTCGTGACGGCGGACGGTGTGCGGGTGCGGGTGCGGGCACGCTACCTGGTGGCGTGCGACGGCGGCCACAGTACGGTGCGGAAACTGCTCGGGCTGCCGTTTCCCGGCAGGCCCGGGACCCATCAGGCGGTGTTGGCCGACATCCGGCTGTCCGCCGTATCGTCCCTGGTGCCGCAGCAGATAGGGCATATGAGCACCCTGATGCGTCAAGCGGGCGGTTACTGGGCCATGCTGGCGCCTCTCGGCGGCGACCGGTACCGGTTCACCTTCGGGCGCGCGGACCAGGCGGACGCCACCGGCGACGCCCCGATCACCCGCGAGGAGATCACCGACGCGCTACGGGCCGTCTACGGCGAGGAGACCATCCTCGGCGCGGTGGACAACTCCTCGCGGTTCACCGACGCCACCCGGCAACTGGAGCACTATCGCGTCGGCCGCGTCCTGTTCGCCGGGGACGCCGCGCATATCCATCCGCCGCTGGGCGGCCAAGGTCTGAACCTCGGCATACAGGATGCGATCAATCTCGGCTGGAAACTGGCCGCGACCGTTCAGGACCGCGCGCCGAGCGGCCTCCTGGACAGCTACCACGCCGAACGGCACCCGGTCGCAGCCGAGGTGCTGCACCACACGTCGGCACAGCGTGTGCTGGCGGCTCCGCAGCTGGACGAGGACGTGGCCGCGCTGCGTGACATCTTCATCGATCTTCTGCGGCTGCCGGACACCAACCGTCATCTCGCGGGCCTGATGTCCGGTCTGTCGCTGCGCTACGAGCTGTCCCACGTACATCCGCTCACCGGCCGGCGGACGCCGGACGCCGACCTGGTCACCGACGCCGGGTCCGTCCGGCTGTCGGCGCTGTTCCGTTCCGGGCACGCCGTTCTGCTCGACCTGGCCGGAATCATCCCGGCTGATCTCCGGCTGCCGGCGCGAGTCGACCTCGTCCGTGCCACCTGCGCCGACGATCTGGGCGCCGCCGCACTGCTCTTCCGTCCTGACGGCTACCTCTGCTGGGCCGCGGACGACTCCGCCGCCTGCCGCACAACTCTGCTCCCCACCATCGCCTCCGACCTGACCACATCCGCCGGGCCTCTGTCCGGCGCCCACTGAGCCCTCCAACGGTCGCCGAGCCCTTAACGGTCGCCGTTCTGGAACTGGAACAGGATCTTTCCTTCGATCTCCGGTCGTGGAGCGGTTCGGATCCAGTTGATCAGCCAGTAGCCCCGCACGCCGAGTTCGCGGTATACGAGATCGGCCGCCGGTACCGAGGGCGATCACATTCCGGCCGACATCGCTCCTCCGGTGTGCCGCTTTCGAGGCCGGCCACCTACTTCCAGGCTGGATATCAGCTTGCGGAACGCAAGCCAAGCCCGTATCGGTGCTCGTACACGCGCAGGTTCATGGTCGCGAGATCCATGAGCGGAGTGGCGACGGAGAGCTCGGCGGCCCGTCGGGTCAGATCGCCGAAGACATGCTCGACCTCGGTCGAACGGCCCGCCGTCACATCCCGGTAGAAGGACGGCGCGAACGGTGAACCCGGCTGGGTGAGAGTGCCCTCGGTGGTGGCACGCCGCTCCTCGGCGAGCGGGAATCCCGCGGCGGCGGACACGGCGGCCGTCTCGGCGAGTACGGCCTTGGCGTACTCGGTGCCGCCCGGTACGGAGGCGACATCACCGATCGTGCCGCGCATGAGGCAGGTGATCGCGCCTGCGGTGGCGATGAAGACCCATTTGTGCCACATCTCGGCGAGGATGTTCTCCGAGACCGTGACCTCGAAGCCCGCTCCGTCCAGTAGGTCAAAGGCCCGCCCGGCAGGCGAGTCGGCGGTGCGTACGGCACCGCCGCGCTGATCGCCGAGCGTCAGCTTCGCCCCGGGAGCCAGTACGGCGATGTCTCCTCGCGCGTCCACGGACGTCGCCAGCAGCGCCACACCGCCCAGCACCGACGCCGTACCGAACCGGTCGCTGAGCCGGTCCAGATGCGCCATCCCGTTCAGGACCGGCAGGATCGCGGTGGACGGTCCGACCGCCGGCGCGATGTCCTCCATCGCCTGAGCCAACGCGGTCGCCTTCACCGACACCAGGACCACATCGTAGGAGCCGTACGAACCGCCGGAATCACGGAGTTCGGCCGCCGTGACCAACCGCGCGTCGATACGGTCATCCTCTCCGGAGCCCACGATCCGCAGCCCCCGCTCCCGCAGAACGGCCGCCCGGCCGGGACGCACCAGAAACGTGACATCCCTGCCCGCCCGCACCAGCCTGGCCCCGAAATAACCTCCGGTAGCCCCGGCACCCACGACCAGAAGCCTCATCGGGACCTCCCACGGCGGTACGGCACGAACATGCCCTGACCGTAACGGGTCCGGCCGCTGCCGCGGTCGTCGGTGCGGCGGCAGCGGCC
>NZ_FMDK01000185.1 GCF_900091995.1 Streptomyces sp. MnatMP-M17 | reverse complement strand
GGGCGGAGTTGCTCAGGGCCGCCGCCAACGCGGCGCCCGCCACGGTTCGTTCACTGAAGCTGGGCGATCAGGAGAAGCTCATACCGAAGGATGTCGTCCAGGACGCCGACGGCACCCTGCACACCCGCTACGAGCGCGCCTACGCCGGACTTCCCGTGCTCGGCGGCGACTTGGTCGTCCACGAGCGCGCCGGCGCCCGTACCGTCACCAAGGCGTCGAACGAACCGGTCTCCGTGCCGACGACCAAGGCCGCTCTCACGGCCTCAGCGGCGAAGAAGTCGGCCCTCGCCGTCGCGGAGGCGGAGCAGACCGACGAGGCCGCTCCGGACGGAGCGCCGGAGCTGGTCGTCTGGATGGGCGCCGGCAAGCCCACGCTGGCCTGGGAATCCGTCGTCACCGGTGTCCAGGAGGACGGCACGCCCAGCGAACTGCATGTGGTGACCGATGCCAGGAGCGGTGCGCGGCTCCAGAGCCATGAGCAGATCCACGCCGGTACGGGCAACAGCGAGTACAGCGGCAAGGTGCAGCTCAGCTCGGTGCGCAACGGCGATGTCTACGAACTGACTGATCCTCAGCGCGGCGGCCACAGGACCTATGACCTCACTCTGGGCGGCTCCGGCAGGCTGCTGACCGACACCGACGACATCTGGGGCGACGGAACCACCGCCGACCGTCAGACGGCGGCTGTGGACGCCGCCTACGGCGCCCAGAAGACCTGGGACTTCTACCACGACCGGTTCGGCCGCAACGGCATAGCCGACAACGGCGTCGGCGCGTACTCCCGTGTCCACTACGGCGACGGTTACGCGAACGCCTTCTGGGACGACAACTGCTTCTGCATGACCTACGGCGACGGGATCGGCAACGCCCGGCCGCTCACCTCGCTCGACATCGCCGCCCATGAGATGACGCACGGTGTCACCTACGCCACCGCGGATCTGGACTACGAAGGCGAGTCCGGCGGTCTGAACGAGGCCACCAGCGACATCATGGCCACCGCCGCCGAGTTCTACGTCAACAGCGCCACCGACGTGCCCGACTACCAGATCGGCGAGCTGGACGACGTACGCGGTACGGGCGGACCGCTGCGTTATATGGACCATCCCTCCAGGGACGCCTCCGCCAAGGGCACCTCCCAGGACTACTGGACTCCCGAAACCGACTCGCTCGACCCGCACTTCAGCTCCGGAGTGGGCAACCACTTCTTCTACCTGCTCGCCGAGGGCAGCGGCGAGAAGACCATCAAGGGCGTCCGCTACGACAGTTCGACCTATGACAACAAGCCCGTCGCGGGCCTCGGTCTGCACAACGCCACCAATGTCTGGTACCGGGCGCTGACTCTCTATATGACCAGCGACACCGACTACGCGGGCGCGCGCGTCGCCACTCTCCAGGCCGCGGCCGATCTGTTCGGCAGGTCCAGCGACGCGTACGAGGCCGTCGGCAACGCCTGGGCCGCCGTCAACGTCGGTCCCCGCTACGTCAATCACATCGCAGTGACGGCGCCGTCCACCCGGGACGCGGCGGTCGGCCAGCCGACGAGTCGGCAGATCGAGGCGACCACCTCCCGGCCGGGCGCTCTGACCTACTCCGCCACCGGTCTGCCCGGCGGTATGTCGATCGATCCCGTCACCGGTCTCATCGCCGGTACGCCCACGACGGCCGGCGAGTTCACCACCACGGTCATCGTGAGGAACTCCGCGGCGGAGACGCTGAAGGTTCCCTTCACCTGGACCGTCCTCGCCTCCGGCGGTGACTTCTTCGTCAATCCCGCCCGGTTCGGCATCCCCAACTGGGGCGTCGCGACCTCTCCGATCATTGTCACCGGCCGGGAGGGCAATGGCTCCAGCGAACTCAAGGTGACGGTCCATCTCTTCCACGCCTTCGCCGGCGGCCAGGTGATCGACCTGATCAGCGAGGACGGTACGAGGATCCGGGTGAAGGACTTCATCTACGGTCCGGGCCCGGAGCTGAACGCGACCTACACCGTCGACGCCTCGGCTGTGCCCGCGAACGGCACCTGGACGCTACGGGTCGAGGACAACACGCCGGGCATCTTCACCGTTCCGCCGGGCTATCTGGACAGCTGGAGCATGACCTTCTGACCGCCTGCTGACCCAATTGCGTCCCGCGCCTTTCCACTGCACCTTCCCGCCACGCCTTCCCCGTCGCGCCGCTCAAGCGTCCTTCTGCCCGGCCGATGAAGCCGGGCAGGAGGACGCGGTCGCCAGGGCCGAGGTGACCGCGTGGCACGCGCCACGGCCGTCGGCGCACGCGACGATCCTGTCCGCCTCGATGCGGACGGCCGCCTCGGTCCCGTCGCTGACGGCGGACAGACCGGCCGCCGCGGCCAGGGCGCCCGACTCGTCGAACACCACCTGCACGCGCGGCCACGCCGAGGGCGGGAACGCCTGACGCAGACAGCGGCAGAGCTCGGCGACGGCCAGCCGCGCCAGCGGCGCCAGTTCATCGGGATCCCCGGTGACCAGGACCGCGGTGATACGGGTGCCGGGCGGAGCGGCCCGTACCGCCTCCTCGACGGCCTCCAGCCTGTGCAGTCCGAGGACGGCCACCACACCGTCGCCCGCGAGCAGCGCGGGCTCGCCGCGCACCGCGTCCAGCGCGCGCGGCGGCGACCACGGCTCGTCCGCCTCCCGCACCTGTGTGATCACATGCGTGGGCGGCCACCAGTCGTGGAGACCGAGGCCCGCGAGCTGCTCACAGGCACTGACGACATTGAACGGCTCGATGAATCCCGGCGCGGCGGCGGCCATCTGGTTCGCGCCGTGCAAGGTCGTGAGCACCGCCTCCGCGACCCGCACCAGGCTGCCGGCCGGTGCGCCGGAGGGCCGCAGCCCTTCCAGGGCGAGCCCGAGCAGGATCGCGTCCACCTTCATCAGCTGAGCGAACGGCCGTCGGGTCCGCTCCTCGGCGAGCACTTCGGGCAGCAGATACATACCGAGCCGTGGCATACCGTGCTGGTCGTCGACATCGGCGAGCGGCAGCCGGGCCACCCAGGCGCGCGCGAGTACACCGAGCGCCTCACGGGCCGTACGGCCGGGCTCCGGATGCGGCGGCTCCGGCGCACGCTCGGCGAGATCGGCCAGCACCGCGAAGTACAGCGCCCGTTTACCGGGAAAGTTGGAGTAGACCGCGCCACGGGTCAGCCCGGCGCGCTGGGCGATCCCGTCCACCTTGGCGTCCCGGAAGCCGTGCTCGGCGAACTCACCTCTGGCCGCCGCCAGCACCTTGGCGCGATTGCGCTCCTGCGCCTGTGCCCTGCTGAGCCGGCCCATCGTCCTCACACGTCCCCGCGTTGCTGTCCATCGCGCTTCAAGATACCGTGAGCCATTCAGATGTTCGCGTCATATGGTCGGAGCATCCGGATACAAGCTTGAGGAGATACTTCCGCGTGGCAGGCATCGGTGACGGCGGCACCCTGCTGAAGTGCACGTTCTGCGGGAAGAACCAGAAGCAGGTCCAGAAGCTGATCGCGGGTCCCAGCCCGGTCTGTATCTGCGACGAGTGCGTGGGGCTCTGCAACGAGCTGATCGCGGAGGACCTCGGCGCGCCCTCCGGCGACGCACCGGCGGATCTGCCGAAGCCGCGCGAGATCTTCGACTTCCTCGGGCAGTACGTCATCGGACAGGAGAGCGCCAAGAGGACGCTCGCGGTGGCGGTCTACAACCATTACAAACGCATCAGGTCGATGGACGCCCGGAGCGGGCGGCACGGTGCCGACGAGGCACAGGTCGAACTCGGCAAGTCCAACATCCTGCTGGTCGGCCCGACCGGCTGCGGCAAGACCTATCTCGTCCAGACACTCGCCAGGATGCTCGACGTCCCGTTCGCGATCGCCGACGCCACCGCGCTCACGGAGGCCGGCTATGTGGGCGAGGACGTCGAGAACATCCTGCTCAAGCTGATCCAGGCGGCCGACTACGACGTCAGGAAGGCCGAGACCGGGATCATCTACATCGATGAGATCGACAAGGTCGCCCGCAAGGGCGAGAACCGTTCGATCACCCGCGATGTCTCCGGCGAGGGCGTCCAGCAGGCGCTGCTGAAGATCCTGGAGGGCACGGTCGCCAGCGTGCCGCCGCAGGGCGGCCGTAAACACGCGCAGCAGGAGTTCATCCAGATCGACACGGCCAATGTGCTGTTCATCGTCGGCGGCGCTTTCGCGGGACTGGAACAGATCGTCGAGCAGCGCGTGGAACGCAAGGGCATCGGCTTCGGCGCCTCGATCCGTACCAAGGAGGAGCGGGACGGGCGGGAGGGACGGAGCGCCTTCACCGATGTGCTGCCCGAGGACCTGCTGAAGTTCGGGTTGATCCCGGAACTGGTCGGCCGGCTGCCGAAGCTGGCGACCGTTCAGCCGCTGGACCGGACCGCGCTGAGCCGGATCCTCACCGAGCCGCGCAACGCGCTGCTCAAGCAGTACCAGAAGCTATTCGACCTCGACGGAGTGGAACTGGAGTTCACCGAGGACGCCGTCGCCGCCATCGCCGAACAGGCGCTGCTGCGCCGCACCGGCGCCCGCGCGGCGCGCACGATCCTCGAAGAGGTCCTGCTGAATGTGATGTACGAGGTGCCGAGCCGGGACGATGTCGCCCGTGTCGTGGTCGACCGCGCCACCGTGCTCGACAACGTCAATCCGACGCTCGTACCACGCCGAGGGCACGAGCGCCGAGAGAAGTCCGCCTGAGCCCGACCCGTTTTTCGGACTGCCCGTTGCGGACCGACCGCGACCGGTCCCGGAGGGCCTCGTCAGGCGGTGACCGCACGGCTCGCAGCAGAATGGCCAGGTGACTGTCGATCCGGCGACGCCGCGCCTTTCCGGCCAGACCGAATACAGCGAGGAGATCCGGACGCCGCTCCGTGACTTCCTGCGCACGGAGACCGGCAGCGCCTCCGTACTGCTGGCCGCGGCCCTGGCCGCACTGGTATGGGCCAACACCGGGCCCGGTACCTACGCCTCGTTCTGGACGACGGATCTCTCGGTCCGCGTCGGCTCCGCCGGAGTCTCCCTGGGACTGCGCGAGTGGGTGAACAGCGGACTGATGACGCTGTTCTTCTTCGTCGTCGGCCTGGAGGCACGCCGTGAGTTCGACATGGGCGAACTGCGTGAGCGCAAACGGGTCGCCCTTCCGGTGATCGCCGGCCTCAGCGGCATGGTCGTACCGGTCGCGATCTATCTCGCCTTCACCGTCGGCGATCCGTCGGTGCACGGCTGGGGTGCCGCCATGTCCACCGACACGGCGTTCGCGCTGGGCATCCTCGCCGTCTTCGGCACCCGGCTGCCCAGAGGCCTGCGGGCCTTCATCCTGACCGTCGCCGTCGTGGACGACTTCGTGGCGCTCGGCGTCATCGCGATCGCCTACAGCGGCCATGTCGATGTGATCGCGCTGGTCGTGGCCCTCGCGATCTTCGGTGTGATCCTGCTGGTACGGGCCGCGGGAGTGCGCCGAGGCGCGGTGTACGCGGTGCTCGCGGCGGCGCTGTGGCTGGCCGTACTGGAATCCGGTGTGGATCCGATCGTCACGGGCCTCGCCATGGGACTGATCACCTCCGCCTATCCGGCGGCGCGCAGCGATCTGGAGCGGGCGTCCGGGCTGTTCCGGCTCTTCCGCGAGCAGCCCACACCGGAGCTGGAGCGCTCCGTACGGGCCGGACTGGCCACGGCCCTCTCGCCCAACGAGCGGCTCCAGCGGATGTACCACCCCTGGACGAGCTATGTGATCGTGCCGGTCTTCGCCCTCGCCAACGCCGGTATCACCATCAGCGGCGACCGGCTGGCGGACGCCTTCGGCTCACCGGTCACCCTGGGCATTCTCTTCGGCTATCTGCTCGGCAAGCCCGTCGGTATCCTCGGCGCCTCACTGCTGACCACCAGACTGAGCCGAGGACGGCTGCGCCCGCCCGTCGGCTGGGGTGCCACCGCGGCCGGCGGCACCATCGCGGGCGTCGGCTTCACCGTCTCGCTGCTGATCGCCACCCTCGCCTTCCACGGCACCCGGCTCGACCAGGCGAAGATCGGCATTCTCGCCGCCGTGCTCTGCTCCTTCGCCGCCACTTGGGTGGTCACCTGGGTAATCTGGCTGCTGCCGCGGCGCCGCCGGATCAGCGCCCTGCTGGGCAGGGCGGAGTCCATTGTCGATCTGTCGACACCTGTCGACCCGGACCGCGACCATGTACGCGGTCCGAGACAGGCGCCGGTGACCGTCGTCGAGTACGGCGACTTCGAATGCCCGTACTGCGGACTGGCGGAGCCCGTCATCCGTGAACTGCTCGCGGACTCCGGAGACGTCCGCTACGTGTGGCGCCATCTCCCGCTCACCGATGTCCATCCGAATGCCCAGCTCGCGGCCGAGGCGTCGGAGGCGGCGGCCGAACAGGGCGCGTTCTGGGAGATGCACGATCTTCTGCTCGACCACCAGGGCGATCTGCGCCTCGCCGATCTGCTCCGCTACGCGGCCGGGACCAGGCTGGACACCGACCGGTTCCACCGGAATCTGCGGCACCACAAGGGCGCCGCACGGGTCGCCGAGGATGTGGAGACGGCCGATATGAGCGGTGTTTCGGGCACACCCACCTTCTTCATCAACGGACGGCGCCACCACGGCGCGTACGACATCGAAGGTCTCACCGCGGCGGTACGCGCCGCCCGTGCGCGCTCCCTGCTCAAGCCCTGAGAGCTCAAGCCTCAGGTCTTGAGGACGGCCTATGCCTTGAGGAAGTCCATCAGGGCCGGGTTGACGATCTCGGAGTGGGTCCAGGCGATGTTGTGCGGGCCGCCGTCGACGGTGACGAAGGTCAGATCCTTGATGAGCCCCGGAAGCCGCTTCGCTGTGTTCGCGTACGGAAGGACCCGGTCGTCGGTCCCGTGCAGGAGCAGCACAGGCACGTCGATGTTCGGCAGGTCGGCGCGGAAGTCGGTCAGCCAGGTGTCGACGCAGGCGTGGGCGGCATGGGCCGAGATGGCCAGGGCCGTGTTGAAGCTGAAGGTCCATGCCTCGTCGCTGATCCGGGTGCCGCGGTACCGGTCCACGTTGTAGAGGTTGTTGACGAACTCCTTCATATAGGCCGGGCGGTCGGCGACGATGGCGGACTTGATGTCCTCGAAGATCGACCGGTCGAGCCCGTCGGGATTGTCGTCGGTCTTGAGGAGGAACGGCGGTATGGCGCCCATCAGTACGGCCTTGCTGATCCGTCCGGAACCGTACTTCCCCAGATAGCGCGTGACCTCGCCCGTGCCCATGGAGAAGCCGACCAGCACCACGTCGGAGATGCCCAGATGGTCGATGAGGACCTTGAGGTCCGCGGCGAAGGTGTCGTAGTCGTAACCGAATGTAGGGCGGCTGGAGTTGCCCGAGCCGCGCCGGTCGTACGTGATGACACGGTAGCCGGTGGCCAGCAGGACGCGCTCCTGCTTCTCCCAGGAGTGCCCGTCGAGCGGGTAGCCATGGATCAGGATCACCGGCTGTCCCATGCCGTGATCCTCGTAGTAGATGTCTATGGAGCCGGTGTTTTCCTGCCCGACGGTGACGAACGGCATGAGTGTGCCTGCTTTCTCTGCTCGGCAGGGGGCACCTACGGCATCGTCCGGGCCGCGCGGAACACCCGGCACCGGCCGTGCCGTTCGGATCGCCCCTGATGCTGACGCTTTGTCTTCCATGAAAACCCCGGCCGTCGGGGCCCGCCACCGGTGTGCTTTTCGCCGCGACCGGAGTGCGTCGGGAGCGGAGTGCATACCCACGGCGTGCGGGGGCACAAGGAAGAACGGAGAAGGGGGTCCCCCGCATCGCCCTCATCGATGCGGGGCAGGAGCGTATGAACGGACAGACCGTCATCGGTACGGCTCTGGCATCCCTGGTGGACTCCGTGCGGCCACTGCGCCTGGCACGGGAGTTCCTGGGCTCGCCGGGGTGCACGGCCGAGGCCCGTGGGCTCACCGCCCGTTTCCTCCAGCGGCTCGAAGCGGAGTGGTGTGCCGTGCTCGGCGACGGGAGGAGCGGCGATGTGCTGCTCGTCGTGAATGAGCTGGTCACCAACGCCGAGCGGCACAGCCGTGGACCGTATCTGCTGGAGCTGGAGGGCACGGACCGACGGCTGATCGTGACCGTGTACGACAGCAGTTCGACGCTGCCGCGCCGCTATGAGCGGGATCCCGGTCGGCTGGGCGGGCACGGTATGGAGATCGTCGACGCGCTGAGCGACCGGCTGGTCGCCGAACGGGTCCCGGTGGGCAAGCGCGTCCAGGCTGTGTTCGATCTGTTCGACACGGGCGGCGGCCGGCTTCCGGTCTGACGGAGCTCCCGACGGTCCGACGGAGCTTCCGGCTCCCGGAACCGTCCCGTTGACAGTGCTGTGCCATGACTCTACGTTCTGCGTAGAAAGCGCTTGCTGTAGGTGTTGCGCACCACCACCGTGAAGGCGAGGAGCTGGTGGAAACACACATGGTGACCCCGGTGGCGGGCTTCGCCGGGCTGCCCGGAGCCGTCGCCGTATCGCATCTGCGTGTGTACGACTGGGAGGCCGCCGACGGACTGCGCGGTGGTACACCGCATCTCCATCTCACCTGCTCCGAGGGATATGTGGTGACGGCGGGACAGGGAGCCGTCCAGACGCTCGGTCCCACAGGCTTCGCCGTCACACCGCTGGCGCCCGGAGCCCTTGTCTGGTTCACGCCGGGCACCATTCACCGGCTGGTCAACGACGACGGGCTGCGCATCGTGGTCCTGATGCAGAACAGCGGTCTGCCGGAGGCCGGGGACGCCGTGCTCACGCTCCCGCCGGAGTATCTGGCCGACCCGGAGACATACGCGCGGGCCGTCCGTATCCCCGAGGCGGCGGAGGCGTCCGAGGCGGAGCAGGCCGAGGTCGCGCGCCGACGGCGCGATCTCGCCGTCGAGGGCTTCACGGTGCTGCGTACGGCATGGGAAGCCGGCGACACACGGCCTCTGCTCGACTTCCAGCGGGCCGCCGCCGCGCTCGTACGCCCTCGGGTGGCGGGGTGGCGCGAGCGCTGGGAGGCGGGCGCGGCGGAGGCCGCCCGGCAGACCGGTGTTCAACTCGACCGGCTCGCCGAGGGCGATGCCTCGTATCTCACCGAGTCCCGGCTGTATGCCCGGCTCCCGGCGGCGCACGGCAGATTCGGCATGTGCGGGCGCCTCGACACCTACGACGTCCAGCTCTGAGGTCCGGTCCCAGCGGCTCACCCGGACGTTGGCGGGTCCGGACGTCGGCAGGTCGGCCGAGAAGCTCGGACAGGGCCTAAACGTCGGCGGCCGGGCCGGGCGCGGCGTCTCCGGCACGGCCGCCCTCCCGTCCTTCCATGACCTTGCGGCGGGCGTCGAGCACCTGTCCGATGAAGAGGTCGTAGACAACGGCTCCGACGAGTCCGCCGATCAGCGGGCCCACGATGGGGATCCACATGTAATGGCTGAACCATTGGAAAGTCCCGGGAATGGCGATGTCGCCCCAGCCCATGGTGTATGTCCACAGCCGTGGCCCGAAGTCACGGGCCGGATTGATCGCGTATCCCGCGTTCGTACCGATACTGAGGCCGATCGCGACAACGATGAAGCCCGTCAGGAAAGGGCCGAGATTGGACGCGGGAGCGGTGTTGCGCAGATCGATGAGAGCGAAGATGAGCATGACGAGGATGCCGGTACCGACGATCTGGTCCAGAAGCGGACCCCACCAGGAATTTCCGAAGTACTCGGCCGGAAAGGTGGCGAAAATCGAAAAGGTGGGGAGCGACTGGTCCCGGGCGATCCCTGCCTTGCTGTTGAACGCGTTGATGGCCCAGCTGTACATGCTGAAGACCACGGCGGCACCGATGAAGGCGCCCAGGAACTGTGCGCCCCAGTAAGGGAGAACCTTCTTCACGGCGAATTTCCTGCGTGCGGCGAAGGCGAGTGTCACCGCGGGATTGAGATGCGCGCCGCTGACACCTCCCGCGACGTAGACGCCGAAGACCACTCCAAGCCCCCAGCCGAAGCAGATGATCAGCCAGTTCGCGGCGTCGAAGGGCGTGGACTGGCGGCCCGAACCGGGAAGACCGGCGACGGCGACGGCGACCGATCCGCAGCCGAACAGAATCAGTACGAACGTTCCCAGGAATTCCGCGAGCAGTTCACCGGCGAGCCCTTCTCGGTAGCCGCGACGCTTCGTACTGGTGGCTGTCATTACGCCTCCTGCTTGCGATGGGTTCGGCGCGCTGTTCGAATGCTGAATCCCGCCGGAGGTACCCAGGAGTGGGGCCTTGATACGCGAGTGTAGGACCGTCCGGCAGAACACGCCCGGCGAGTGGTATTCACCGGCTGACTGTCATTCAGGGAGGCCGTGCAGGGCCGTACAGGGCCGTATAGGCCATTCGGGTGAGCGCTCCCGCAGGTAAGTGTTCCCGTATACGAGAACGCCCGGCCGGGGAGGTCACCGGCCGGGCGTTCCGTCTGTTGTTCACCGTGAGCTTGTTTGTCCTGCGCTAGCTGGTGTAGGCCTCCAGCTCGGAGAGCTGGGCGGCCGGCCAGCCGGTATTGGCCGTGAACGTCAGCCGCAGATAGCGGACCGCTGTTCCGTCCAGACTGATCGTCGCGGTGTTGCCGCTCGACGGATTGAAGGTGTAATTCGCCGATGCCTTCAGCGTGTTGTACGGGCCGGTGGTGCTTCCCAGCACGCTCAGCGTCTGTGTACGGGTCGCCCACGCGGCGGCCGGAGGAAGCTTCAGGACCACGCGCTTGACCGCCTTCGCGGCGCCGAGATCCACCGTGATCGACTGCGGGAAGGCGTTGTTGGTGCTTTCCCAGTAGGTGTTGGCGTTGCCGTCGACCGCGTTGCCCGCGTCGTACACGTCCGCGTGTCCCGACTCGGTCACCGGGCGTCCCTGGGCGAGATTGCCCGTGTCCGCAGGCGGCGTCGTGGGCGGAGTGGTGGGAGGCGTGGTCGGGGGAGTGGTCGGCGGGGTGGTGGGACCGCCCGGCACACCGCCGTTGGTCCACACCGGGTCGGGCCAGGTGCCCGTGCACGCGGGCGGATTGGCGTACCAGCCCGAGTTACCGGCGCCCTGAGTGATCTGGAAGCCGCTGCCGACACAGTTGTGGATCGGGTTGGACTGGGCGATATGGGTGGCGGTCACATTGGTGAACGAGGCCGTGCCCGGTGCCTGGATCTGGAGCGCGTACGTACCCGCGCCGTCGATCCTGATGTTGTTGAAGCGCAGCCCGTTCGTCGCGCCCTCGATCAGATGGATCGCGGCGTAGGAGCTGTCCAGCACCTCACTGTCGGTGATGTTGATGGTCGCGTTGATCGGCTCGTTGAGTCCGCTGAACCAGATCGCGCCGACGCCGAAGCGCCAGTTGTAGTCATTGTTGCCGGCCCGGATCAGGGTGTTGCGCGCGGCGGTGGTGACACCGGAGACCGCCGTGCCCTGACCGGAGTTGACGCCCGGATAGCGGTTGGCGATATGCAGCCCGCCGCCGTTGGTGATCGTGTCCGACATGACGTTGTCGGAGATGGTGATGTCCCTGCCGCCGTAGGTGACGATGTTGTTCGCCAGGATTGGCAGGATCACGGTGTTGAAGGTGAACTTGTTGTTCACATTCGGCACGGCCTCCGCCCACATGGCCAGACCGTCGTCACCGGTGTTGCGCACAAAGGTGTTGGTGACCGTCGAGTTGGTGACGCCCATATGGAAGTTGACGCCGTCGGCGGTCTGATCCAGGATCCGGCTGTTCTTGATGGTGAAGTTGTTCATCGGGCCGTCCATCCAGGCGCCGCACTTGGTGTGCTGCATCCAGACGTTGTCGACGACCGAGTCCGACATCGCACCACCGATGGCGTTGACCTGGTCATTGTCCACGCGCTCACGGATGTCGCCGATGATGGCGAAGTCCTTGAGGGTGACATTGCTGCTGCCGCCCGCGTTGGCGTACTTGCCGTACACACCGACGGCCTTGCTGCGGTTGGACGGATCGCGTCCGGTCAGCACGCTGTACCAAGGGCCCGCGCCGCGCAGCGTCACCTTGTCGACGATGATGTGGTCGCGCACCTGGAAGGTGCCCTGCGGTATGTAGACCTCTTTGCCCTGGGTACGGCCCGCGTCGACCGCCGCCTGGATCTTGGCGGTGGAGTCGACGGCACCGGTCGGGTCGGCGCCGAAGTCGGTGACGACGTCGAGGGCTCCGGAAGGCTTGCCGATCGGCGCGGCCACCTGCTCGAAGTCCGCCAGGTCGATGGTGAACGTCGGTGACGCGGCGGTCGAGGAGACCTGGAGCCTGACCTTCGTACCGGCCGGCAGAGTCGATCCGAACATGGTCCGGGTCTCGTCGTAGAAGTGGTGCGGGTTGGTGTCGCCCGGGTTGTTGTTGAAGGGATAACCGCCGTAGTACCAGCCGTACTTGGAGGTCACCGGCACGCTCTTGAGCGAGTTGCCATTGACCCGCAGGTCGATGTCGGCGTCCCGGCCGGTGCCCGCGGCGTTGTCGGGCAGCGAGTAGCGGAACGTCATCGCGTTCGCCGGAGCGGTGAGTGTGAACTCGACATACTCACCGGCCGCGTCGAGCGTCACGGCCTGCCGTCCGGAGGCTTCCGAAGGCAGCGTGCCATATAGGCGGTTGGGGCCGATCAGAGTGCCGTTGGTGGCGGCGTACTCCGCCTCCTGCTCCTTGAACGGCACGCTCGCGCCACGGCCCTGGACATCGAGGGGGGACGGCGCGGGGACCGCCGCCGCCTGGGCGTCGGGCGCGGTGGAGAGCACCACCGCCGCGGCCGTCCCGGCCACGGCGAGTGCGAGAGAGAGGGAGGCTGACAGACCGCGCCGGAGCAGACGGCCTCTTGGGGTTGGGGGGCGTGTCACAGACATACGTCCTTGCGGCTCGTGGGGACTCTGCGGACGCGAAAAGGCTAGAAGCGGCGCCGCAGGAAGTCTATGAATCTGCGCAAATTTTGAAGCTCAAAGCAAAAATCCTCGACCCGAGGGCATGTGTGCACACCTCTTGTCCGGTGCTCGCGCTCGGCCCTACGATGCTTGACGGGGGACATGAAACGTTTCAATCGGGAGGGGCCGCAATGGGTATGGGCTGGACGCGCAGAGGTCTTCTGCACACCTCGGTCATGGGTGCGGGAGCGGGAATCGCGGGCCTGGCCGCGGCCCCACCGGCCGCCGCCATGGAGAAGGGCGCTCGCGCCGGCCGGCTCCGTGTCGTACGCGCCACGGTCGAGTACGCCGAGCGGCTCCTCGGCACCGATGTCAGGGCCCCGCTCCTGTCCTGGGAACTCGACGGCGACGGCGACGGTGGCGAGGGCCGGGGCGCCGGCCGAAGTGGCGCTCGGGGCGCCCGCCAGAGTGCGTATCAGATCCGGGCCGCCGCCGATCCGCGCGACCTCGCGGCCGGCCGAAGGCTTCTCTGGGACACCGGCCGCGTGGAGTCCGACCGCGGTGTCGCCGTCCCGTACACGGGCCCGCCGCTGCCGTCCCGTACCCGCTGCCACTGGCAGGGCCGGGGCTGGGGGG
>NZ_FMDK01000157.1 GCF_900091995.1 Streptomyces sp. MnatMP-M17 | reverse complement strand
CTCCCGGCGGGCGCCCGCGTCGGTACGGGCTCGCCGCGCCGCAGGGCCCAGCTCAACGCGTACGCGCGCAGCCACGGCCGCACCATCGAGATCGTGCCGATCCGCGGGAACATCGACACCCGGATCGGTCATGTCCACGGTGGGGAACTCGACGCAGTCGTGCTCGCCGCCGCCGGACTCCAGCGGATCGGCAGAATAGACGAGGTGACCGACTTCCTTCCGGTCGACACCGTCCTGCCCGCCCCCGGCCAGGGGGCCCTCGCCGTCGAGTGCGCCGCGGTCAACGTGGACCTCGCCGCTCTGCTCTCCGGACTCGACGACCCGCACACCCGGGTCGCCGTGACCGCCGAGCGATCCCTGCTCGCCGCCCTGGAGGCCGGCTGTAGCGCACCTGTGGGTGCGCTGGCCGACCTGCTGGCCGACGGACAGGTTGTCAACGAAATGCGCCTGCGCGGTGTCGTCGGTACGACCGACGGCTCGACGCTGGTGCAGCTGTCCATCACCGGTCCCGTACCCACGTCGCTCGGCGACGCCATCGCGCTCGGGCGCGAGCTCGCGTCCGAGATGCTCGCCAAGGGTGCGGCCGGTCTTATGGGGGAGCGAGCACATTGAGCCCCACCACCTCTGACCTTTCGGCCTACTCCGCATCGGGGCACGTCACCTTCCTCGGTGCAGGACCCGGAGATCCGGGTCTGCTGACACTCCGCGCCGTCGAGGCGCTCGCGGGAGCGGATGTACTGATCGCCGAGCCTGATGTGCTCGAAATGGTACGCAGCCATGCCAGGGCGGGAGTGAGCACCCCTGCACTGACGGTTGTCGACGATGTGTCAACAGCCGCCGGAATTCCCCCGATCCGGGATGCGGCCAATCTTGTCATGGAGGCCGCGCGAGGAGGAAAGCGGGTCGTCCGTGCGGTCACCGGAGACCCGGGACTCGACGGCGACGCGGGCACGGAGATGCTGGCCTGCGCCTCCGCCGGCATTCCCTTCGAGGTCGTGCCCGGTATCGCCGCCGCGGTCGGGGTGCCGGCATACGCCGGAGTGCCGCTGCGCGACGCGCAGGGCACGGACGTACGGCTCGTGGACGCCAGGACCGCCAGCGACCGCTGCTGGACCGAGGTCGGCGCGAGCGACGGCACGGTCGTCGTCTCCACCACCCTGGAGTCGGTCGCGGGCGCGGCGGGCGAGCTGGTCGCGGCGGGCCGCAAGCCCGATACCCCGATGACCGTCACCGTGGCCGGTACGACCACCCGCCAGCGCACCTGGACGGCCACCCTCGGCACCATCGCGCAGACCTTGAAGCAGGCCAAGGTGCTGCCGTCGCCGGAGGGACATCAGCCCGTCATAGCCGTGGTCGGTGAGCGCAGTGCCGCCGCGCAGCGCGACCAGCTCGCGTGGTTCGAGTCCAAGCCGCTGTTCGGCTGGAAGGTGCTCGTGCCGCGTACGAAGGAGCAGGCCGCGTCGCTCTCCGACCAGCTCAGGTCGTACGGCGCGGTCCCGCACGAGGTCCCGACCATCGCGGTCGAGCCGCCGCGCACGCCTCAGCAGATGGAGCGGGCGGTCAAGGGCCTGGTCACCGGCCGCTACGAGTGGATCGCCTTCACCTCGGTCAACGCGGTGAAGGCGGTGCGGGAGAAGTTCGAGGAGTACGGGCTCGACGCACGCGCGTTCGCCGGGATCAAGGTGGCGGCGGTGGGCGAGCAGACTGCCGCAGCGCTGGTCGACTTCGGTGTGAAGCCGGATCTGGTGCCCTCGGGCGAGCAGTCCGCCGCCGGGCTGCTGGAGGACTGGCCGCCGTACGACCCGGTGTTCGACCCGATCGACCGGGTGTTCCTGCCACGGGCCGATATCGCCACCGAGACGCTGGTGGCCGGGCTGATCGAGCTGGGCTGGGAGGTGGACGACGTCACGGCCTACCGCACCGTGCGTGCCTCGCCGCCGCCGGCCGAGACCCGCGAGGCGATCAAGGGCGGCGGCTTCGACGCCGTGCTCTTCACCTCGTCCTCGACGGTGCGGAACCTCGTCGGTATCGCGGGCAAGCCGCACAATGTGACGGTGATCGCGTGTATCGGCCCCGCGACGGCGAAGACCGCCGAGGAGCACGGTCTGCGCGTCGATGTCCTCGCCCCGGAGCCTTCGGTGCACAAGCTGGCCGAGGCGCTCGCCGCGTTCGGCACGCAGCGCCGGGAGGCGGCGCGGGAGGCCGGTGAGACGGTCACCAGGCCGAGCGAGCGCAGGCCGGGCAGCCGGAGGCGGCGTACGACGACTTGAAGGTCCGAGGGCCTGAGGGTCTGGTTGGTCTGAGGGCGCTTAGGCCGTCTGTCCGGTGAGCTGAGCGTGGTATGTGGGAGTGGGGCCGGCCGTCTCGACGGTCGGCCCCACTGCCGTTTCCGGCTGCTGTTTCCGGTCGTGGTGTCGGTAAGGCCATGGGATTCCCGGGGCTATGGTCGAAGGTGGTCCGACGGCCGACCGGGCGCGCGGCCCGGCCACGATGAAGCGGAACACCAGCGGCGCAAAAGGCGGCAGACGATGACTGTGTACGGATCCTTTCCCGGCTCGCGGCCCCGGCGGCTGCGGGTGAACCCGGTGATGCGGCGGATGGTCGCGGAGACCCGGCTGCACCCGGCGGATCTCATCCTCCCCGCGTTCGTACGCGAGGGAATCGACCGGCCCGTCCCCATCGCCGCGATGCCCGGCGTCGTCCAGCACACGCTGGACACCCTGCGCAAGGCGGCGGTGGAAGCGGCCTCGGCGGGCGTCTCCGGGATCATGCTCTTCGGTGTCCCCGAGGACGCCAAGAAGGACGCGGCGGGCACGGCCGGCACGGATCCCGAGGGCATCCTCCAGGCCGCGATCCGCGCGGTACGGGCGGAGGTCGGCGACGAACTGCTCGTCATGTCCGATCTGTGCCTGGACGAGTACACCGACCACGGCCACTGCGGTGTGCTGGACACGGAGGGCCGCGTCGACAACGACGCGACGCTCGAACGGTATGCCGAGATGGCACAGGTCCAGGCGGACGCCGGCGCCCATGTGGTGGGCCCCAGCGGCATGATGGACGGCCAGATCGGCGTGATCCGCGAGGCCCTGGACACGATCGGCAAGGAGGACGTGTCGATCCTCGCGTACACGGTCAAGTACTCGTCCGCCTTCTACGGCCCGTTCCGCGAGGCAGTGGGCTCCTCCCTGGAGGGCGACCGCAAGACGTACCAGCAGGACCCGGCCAACGTACGGGAGGCCCTGCGGGAGCTGGCGCTCGACGTCGAAGAGGGCGCCGACATGGTGATGGTCAAGCCGGCCCTGCCGTATCTGGACGTCCTGGCGCGCATCGCCTCGGAGGCGACCGTACCGGTCGCCGCGTACCAGATCTCCGGTGAGTACGCGATGGTCGAGGCGGCGGCGGAGAAGGGCTGGATCGACCGCGATGCTGCGATCATGGAGACCTTGACCGGGATCAGGCGCGCGGGCGCGGGCATGATCCTGACGTACTGGGCCACGGAGGCCGCGGAGAAGCTCGGCGCGCGCTGACGCCGAACGATCGCGAGCTGAGCCGGCCTGATCGCAGGAACGCCGCGCTGACAGGACGCGGCTGGGCCGGCCAATCTCCGTCGGCCTACCGCCGTCGGTCGAGCAGGTCGGCCAGGCGCGAGAGGCCGTCGTCCGCGTATCCCTCGCCGATCGCGCGGTCGAGCAGCGCCTGGAAGGGCGCGAAGAGCTCGTCACTGACGCCCTGCGCGGCGAAGGCGGCGAGAAGATTGGGGAACGCCACCTGGTTCACGGCCAGGCTGGAGACGTTCGTGAGGTGCTGCCCCGAGTCGATGGCCTCGGCCCAGTGAGGCGCGCTGTTCAGCATGGCGCCGACCCAGGGCACCAGGAGTTCGGCGAACTCACCGGCCGGGATGGACTCCGTACGGATCAGGGCGAAGGCCTGGAGCACCCCCGCGACCATCCCGTACATGCCGGTGAGCAGCGACAGGTCGTACAGGGCGGCGAGACCGGGATCGGTGCCGACGTACTTCGTACCGCCGAGGACGGCCAGCGTCTCCTGGTGGGCGTCGAAGGCAGGCCGCGGGCCGCTGTAGAGGATGTACGCCTGCGGGCCCGCGATCATCTGAGGGACGGCCATGATCCCGCCGTCGAGATACTCCGCGCCCCGCGCGGCCGTCCAGTCGGCGAACTCGCGGGCCTGGGCGGGAGTGCCGTTGGTGAGGTTGACGACGGTCCGGCCGGCGAGCCGGTCCGCGACGGGACCGAGGACCGTGGACACCGTGTCGTACGTGGTGAGACAGACGACGATCAGCGGGCTCGCCTCGACGGCCGCGGCAACGGTTTCGGCGGGCAGGGCGCCCTGGGCGACGAGCGGGCCGGTCTTGGCGGCGGAGCGGTTCCAGACGGTGATGGAGTGGCCGGCCCGGAGGAAGGCGGCGGCGAGAGCGGAACCCATCATGCCGAGACCGAGGACGGAGATGGAGGTGGAGACCGGGACGGAGGAGGCTGGGGAGGCCGGGGAGGCCGGGACGGAGGGCGCCGGGAAGGAGTGTGTGGGCATGCCGATGTGCTCCTTGGAGGATTCCTGGAGAGGTTCGTGTCTCGGGATGCTCCCGATCTTCGTTCCGGGCTCCGGAGCGGGCAAGTACCGACTATTCCGTCAGCTACTTACCTCGCGGTAAGCGCTGAGTACGCGCCCACCGCGAGGTAAACGAAAGGCCCTAAAGGCGCTCGGGCGACCGGATGCCGAGCAGAGCCAGGCCCTGCTGGAGCGTGCGGGCCGTCAGGTCGCACAGGAACAGACGGTTCTCGACCTGGGCCGGAGTCTCCGCCTTCAGGACCGGGCACTGGTCGTAGAACGTGGTGAAGTGCGACGCGAGCTGGTACAGATACGCCGCCAGCTTGTGCGGCTCGTACGAGGACGCGACCTCGGCCAGGACCTCTCCGAACTCGTCCACATGCAGACCCAGCGCCCGCTCCGCCGGAGCCAGCGCCAGTTCCGGACGGGCGGCGGGCTCGGTGTCGCCCGCCTTGCGGAGGATCGACTTGATACGGGCGTACGCGTACTGGAGGTAGACAGATGTGTCGCCGTTGAGCGAGACCATCTGGTCCAGGTCGAACTTGTAGTCCCGTACCGCCGACGTCGACAGGTCCGCGTACTTCACCGCGCCGATACCGACGTACCGGCCGTTCTCGGTGATCTCCCGCTCGCTCAGTCCGGACTTCTCGGCCTTCTCCTGCACGACCGCCGTCGCCCGCTCGACCGCCTCGTCCAGCAGGTCCTCCAGCCGTACGGTCTCGCCCTCACGGGTCTTGAACGGCTTGCCGTCCTTACCGAGGACCGTGCCGAACGCGAGCTGGACGGCGTGCACCTTCTCGTTCAGCCAGCCGACCCGCCGCGCGGTCTCGAAGACCATCTTGAAGTGCAGCGACTGCCGCGCGTCCACGACATACAGCAGCGTCGTCGCGTCCAGGCTCTGCACCCGGTCGCGGATCGCGGAGAGGTCCGTGGCCGCGTAGCCGTAACCGCCGTTGGACTTCTTGACGATCAGCGGGACCTGATTGCCGTCAGGTCCCTTCACATCCTCGAAGAAGACGCAGAGCGCGCCCTCGGAGCGGACCGCGACGCCCGTCTCCTCCAGGATGCGGCAGGTCTCCTCCAGCATGTGGTTGTAGCCGGACTCGCCGACCACATCGGCGTCGTGGATCTCCATGTCCAGCTTGTCGAAGACCGAGTAGAAGTAGATCTTCGACTCGTCCACGAACCGCTGCCAGAAGGCCCGGGTCTCCTCGTCACCTGCCTGGAGGGCCACCACCCGGTCGCGGGACCGCGCCTTGAACTCCTCGTCGGAGTCGAAGAGCGCGCGCGAGGCCTTGTAGAGCCGGCTCAGGTTCGACATCGCGGTCTCGCCGTCGATGGACGTGTCCGCACCTGAGTCGCCCGAGCCGCCTGAGCTGTTCGAGTCGCCCGAGCCGCTCTTGTGGTCCAGCTCGTGCGGGTGCTCGATCAGATACTGGATGAGCATGCCGAACTGGGTGCCCCAGTCGCCGATGTGGTGGCGCCTGATCACCTTCTCGCCGGTGAACTCCAGGATCTCGACCATCGCCGCGCCGATCACGGCCGACCGCAGATGGCCGACGTGCATCTCCTTGGCCACGTTCGGCTGCGCGTAGTCGATCACGGTCGTGCCCGGCTGCTCCGCGTACGGCACACCGAGCCGGCTGTCCGCCGCGCGGGCCGCGAGAGTCTCGATGATCGCCCGGTCCGTGACGGTGACGTTGAGGAAGCCGGGGCCCGAGACCTCGATGTCCTTGATCACGTCAGGGACGGTCCGATGGCCGGTCCCATGGGCGGGCCCGTCGGCATCCGCCCCGGGATCGGTATCGGCGGTGGTCAGGGCCGAGACGACCCGCGTCGCCAGCTCGCGCGGATTGCCCTTGAGCTGCTTGGCGAGCGCCAGGATGCCGTTGGCCTGGAAGTCGGCCCGGTCGCTTCGGCGCAGCAGCGGGCTCGCGGAACCGGCCTCCGGCAGAGCTGCCGAGAGGGCGTCCGCGATGCGCTGATCGACGGTCGAAGCGAGGGAAGTGACCGAGGCCATGGGCGGGTGCCGTTCCTGTCGGGTGCGGAGAGCTGCGGTGGGCTGCGATGAGAGATGTCGGAGCTGATCTCTGAGCTGCGGTACGACCGTCCGGGCGTGTCCGGGCGGCCGTACGACGCTCTCGGAGCATGTCCCAGTATCCCATGGGCTCTCAAAGCGTTTTCGCTCTGTCCGAGGGACCTGGGACAATGATGGTCACCGGTTCCTCATGGCCACCGGACCTCAGTAGGGCGTAGCAGAAAGAAGGACGTGCCGACCGTGGCTCAGAGCACAGAGACCGACTGGGTCTCCCGTTTCGCGGACGATGTCATCGCCGAGTCGGAGCGGCGTGCGCCTGGCAAACCGGTCGTCGTCGCGTCCGGACTCTCCCCGTCGGGCCCGATCCACCTGGGCAATCTGCGCGAGGTCATGACCCCGCACCTGGTCGCGGACGAGATCCGCAGGCGTGGACACGAGGTCAGGCACCTCATCTCCTGGGACGACTACGACCGGTATCGCAAGGTGCCCGTGGGCGTCCCCGGTACGGACACGTCCTGGGCCGAGCACATCGGCAGGCCGCTGACGTCGGTGCCGGCGCCGGCCGGCTCGGCGTATCCGAACTGGGCGGAGCATTTCAAGGCCGCGATGACCGAGTCGCTGGCCGAGCTGGGCATCGAGTACGACGGGATCAGCCAGACGGAGCAGTACACGTCCGGGGCGTACCGCGAGCAGATCCTGCACGCGATGAAGCACCGCGCGGAGATCGACGCGATCCTCGACCGGTACCGGACGAAGGCCAAGGACACCAAGGACGGTACGTCCACAACCAAGGACGGCAGCACGGGTACCGGGGACAAGGCGAATGCCAAGGTCCCGGCCCAGGCCAAGGGCGGCCGTAAGCAGGTCGAGGAGGCCGAGCTGGAGGCCGAGGAGGGCTCCGGCGCCGCCGCCGAGGACGACGGCAGCGGCGGCTCCGCCGGCTACTTCCCGTACAAGCCGTACTGCGGTGGCTGCGGCAAGGACCTGACCACCGTCACCTCGTACGACGACGGGACGACGGAGCTGACGTACACCTGCGCGGAGTGCGGCTTCTCCGAGACCGTGCGGCTGAGCGAGTTCAACCGCGGCAAGCTGGTCTGGAAGGTCGACTGGCCGATGCGCTGGGCGTACGAGGGCGTGATCTTCGAGCCGTCCGGCGTCGACCACTCCTCGCCGGGATCCTCGTTCGTCGTCGGCGGGCAGATCGTGCGCGAGGTCTTCGACGGAGTGCAGCCGATCGGCCCGATGTACGCCTTCGTCGGGATCTCCGGCATGGCGAAGATGTCGTCCAGCAAGGGCGGGGTGCCGACTCCGGCCGACGCGCTGAAGATCATGGAGGCGCCGCTGCTGCGCTGGCTCTACGCACGGCGCAGGCCCAACCAGTCGTTCAAGATCGCCTTCGACCAGGAGATCCAGCGGCTGTACGACGAGTGGGACGCGCTGGAGCGCAAGGTCGCGGACGGTTCCGTACTGCCGGCCGACGCCGCGGCGTACGCGCGCGCCACGGGCACGGCCGCCGGTGCCCTGCCGAGCACGCCGCGCCCGCTGCCGTACCGCACGCTGGCCTCGGTCGTGGACATCACGGCCGGTGCCGAGGAGCAGACCTTGCGGATCCTGAGCGAGCTCGACCCGGCGCGTCCGCTGACCTCGCTGGACGAGGTGCGTCCACGGCTGGACCGCGCCGAGAACTGGATCACCAGCCAGGTGCCGGCCGAGGCGCGGACGATCGTGCGCGCCGAGCCGGACCACGAGCTGCTGGACTCGCTGGACGAGCAGGCGCGGGAGTCGCTGCGGCTGCTGCTGGAGGGACTGGACAGCCACTGGTCGCTGGACGGGCTGACCACGCTCGTCTACGGAGTGCCGAAGGTGCTGGCGGGCCTGGCGCCCGACGCCAAGCCGACGGCGGAGCTGAAGGTCGCGCAGCGGTCGTTCTTCGCGCTGCTGTACCGGCTGCTGGTGGGCCGGGACACCGGGCCGCGGCTGCCCACGCTGCTGCTGGCGGTGGGCGCGGACCGGGTAAGGAAGCTGCTCGGCGTCTGAGCCCGATCGTGGGAGACGGGGTGCGGGAGGTGGGGCGTCGGTCCCTGCTTCCCGCTTACGGCTTCCTGCTCAGGCGATGTGCTCCTCGTCCAGTTCCGCCTGGTACCGGAGAGGGAAGTCGCGCAGATAGGGCCGGAGAGAACTGTCGGACAGCGGCCCGCCGTTGCGTCCCGTGATGCTGTACAGGTCCATCAGGTAGAGGCCGAACTGACGGGTCGTGGGAAAGACGTTGTTCTCGCTGATGTACTTCTTGAAGGCCGTGTAGTACGCCTCTTCCCGGGGGACGTCATCGGGCAGGTTCGGAGCGGAAAGCTCCTCGTACTGCTCCTGGTCCGGAGCGGGGGAAGCGGCCTCGGCAGGTTCGGGCTGCTGCTGGGGTTGGGCAGGCCCGCGCTGTCCGGGCGCTCCGCCGAGCGGGCGGCGGACCGGGCCCGAGGGGCCCTGAGGGATCATCACCGGCGTCGGTTCGAGGCCCTCCACGTACGTCGGGTTGTAGGCGCCCTCGTATGTGACCTCAGGGACCGGCTGCGCCGCGAACCACGGGCTGATGTGGTTCGGGGACTCGGGCGGGAACTGGGCCTCGGCATCGGGGTGTTGCTGTTGCTGGTGGGGCTGCTGCTGAGGTTGTGGCGGTTGTTGGGGCTGCGGCTGTTGGCCCTGCCCGTTCTGCTGCGGCTGAACCTGTTGTGGCTGGACCTGCTGGGGATCCGGTATGAGTGCCGATGCCGGAGCCGACGCCTGGGCTTGGACCTGGGCCTGGGTCTGGGCTTGCGCCCCGGCGTCGGCGGCGGCGGGTATCTCGGCCCGGGCCTGCGGGAGCTCGGCCATCTGCGGCGCGGGCGGCAGCAGCACCGGTTCGATACCGGCGGCGGCCAGACCCGCGGGCGCGGTGTCCGCGAGCGGTACGCCGTACTTGGCGAGCCGCAGCGGCATCAGTGCCTCGATGGGCGCCTTGCGGCGCCAGTTGCGGCCGAACCGGGCCTGGAGGCGCGACTGGTAGATGAGCCGG
>NZ_FMDK01000045.1 GCF_900091995.1 Streptomyces sp. MnatMP-M17 | reverse complement strand
CGGCCGGGGCGCGCCCCGGCCGGCCTCAGCCGTATGTGTGTCCCTGCCTCTTGTGCCTCTTGGCCTCTTGTGCCTCTTGCTCGCTGTGTGCCGTACCCGCCGCTGCTGGGCCTACCGGGCCTACTACTGGGCGCCGGGGCGCACCAGGCCGCTCTCGTACGCGTACACCGCCGCCTGCACCCGGTCACGCAGCCCCAGCTTGGTCAGCACATGGCCCACATGCGTCTTGACCGTGGTCTCGCTGACGAAGAGATCCGCGGCGATCTCGGCGTTCGACAGCCCGCGCGCGACCAGCTTGAGCACCTCGACCTCGCGCTCGGTGAGCGTGTGCAGGGTGTCGGGCACCGGCTCCTCGCCGGAGGGCAGATGGTCTGCGTACTTGTCGAGCAGCCGGCGTGTGATGCTCGGCGCCAGCATCGCCTCGCCCGCCGCCACCACCCGGATCGCCTGTACCAGCTCATTGGCGGGCGCGTCCTTGAGGAGAAAGCCGCTGGCTCCGGCGCGCAGCGCCTCCACCACATACTCGTCGAGGTCGAAGGTGGTCAGGACGAGCACCTTCGCCGGACCGTCCCGCCCGGGTCCGGTGATCTGACGGGTCGCCTCGACTCCGTCCATCCTGGGCATCCGGATGTCCATCAGCACCACATCGGGCTGGAGCGCGCGGACCTGGTCGATGGCCTGGAGGCCGTCCCCGGCCTCGCCGACGACCGCGATGTCCTGCTCGGCCTCCAGGATCATCCGGAAGCCGGTGCGCAGCAGCGGCTGGTCGTCGACCAGTAGGACGCGGACAGTCACGGGGAACTCCTTCACTAGGGCCCGCCCCATTCTGCCCTGACCGCCCCCGCGTGATTCCGCCGGGCGTGAACCGCGCTACACGCTTCCGTCGGTCCTGTCGGTCCTGTCCGCCTCGGCAGCCTCGGCAGCCTTGTTGGGGGGCTGCACGCTCAGCGGATATACGGGAGGTGTGCCGCCGAATTCCGGACAGAAGGCCTGATGATCACACCAGCCGCACAGCTTGGTCGGCCGAGGCCGCCAGTCGCCCGTCTCGGTGGCCGCCTTGATCGCGTCCCACAGCGCAAGCAGCTTGCGCTCCACCCGCTTCAGATCCGCCTCCACCGGGTCGTAGGTCACCACCTCGCCGCTGCCCAGATAGACGAGCTGGAGCCGGCGCGGCACCACCCGCTTCAGCCGCCAGATCACCAGCGCGTAGAAGGTCATCTGGAACAGCGCTCCCTCCGCGTACTCGGGGCGGGGCGCCTTGCCCGTCTTGTAGTCGACGATCCGCACCTCGCCCGTCGGCGCCACATCGACGCGGTCGATCACTCCGCGCAGCCGCAGCCCCGACTCCAGCTCCGTCTCCACGAACAGCTCACGCTCAGCGGGCTCCAGACGCGTCGGATCCTCCAGCGAGAACCACCGCTCCACCAGCTCCTCCGCCTGGCCCAGCCAGCGCGTCAGCCGCTCGCCCTCCGTGTCCTCGGCGAACAGCTCGCTCAGCTCGGGCCGGGACTCCAGCAGCCGGTCCCACTGGCCGGGGATCAGCGCCTTGGCGCGCGGCGCCGTGCGCTCGTCGGCGGGCGCGTCGAAGAGCCGCTCCAGCACGGCGTGCACCAGCGTGCCGCGCGTGGCCGCCTCGCTCGGCTTCTCCGGCAGCTTGTCGATCACCCGGAACCGGTACAGCAGAGGGCACTGCATGAAGTCGCTCGCGCGCGACGGAGACAGTGAAGTGGGCGGCAGGCTCGTACTCATGACGCAGACCCTATGGCCCGACACTGACAGCGATCCGAATACCATCGACTACAGAGCCACTCGCACTGCATGATCGAGCGAGTGACGCTGCCGCGAACGAAGGGAACCCGTGAAAGAGGACGACGAGAGCGGCGAGAGCAGGCAGCCGCGGCCCGGCGACGGGAACACGGGTCCCGACGGGAAGCCGTCGAAGCGCGAAGACCCGGGCGGCGGCATCCTCATGGGCCGCCCGTTCGGTGTGCCTGTCTATGTCGCCCCGAGCTGGTTCCTGGTGGCCGCGCTCATCACCTGGATCTTCGGCGGCCAGCTCGACCGGGTCCTGCCCGAGCTGGGCGGCCTCAGATACCTGGTCTCCCTCTTCTTCGCGGTCGCCTTCTACGCTTCCGTACTCGTCCATGAACTGGCCCATACGGTCGCCGCGCTGCGCTTCAAACTGCCGGTGCGCCGTATCCAGCTCCAGTTCTTCGGCGGTGTCTCGGAGATCGAGAAGGAGTCCGAGACACCGGGCCGTGAGTTCGTACTGGCCTTCGTGGGCCCGCTGCTCTCCCTGGTGCTCGCCGGGCTCTTCTACCTCGGTCTGCTGGCTGTCGAGGCCGGTACGGTCCCCGGCGTCCTGCTCGCCGGTCTGATGGTCTCCAATCTGATCGTCGCCGCCTTCAATCTGCTGCCCGGTCTCCCGCTCGACGGCGGCCGGATGCTGCGCGCGGTCGTCTGGAAGATCACCGGCAAGCCGATGAGCGGCACCGTGGCCGCCGCCTGGGTCGGCCGCGGACTCGCCGTCGCGGTCCTCATCGGCCTTCCGCTGCTCACCCAGACTGGAGCGCTCGGTACGTCCACGACCCAGGTCAGCGGCATGGAGACGGTCACCGACGCGCTGCTCGCCGCGATCCTGGCCGCGATCATCTGGACCGGCGCGGGCAACAGCCTGCGGATGGCCCGGCTCCGTGAGCACCTGCCCGAGCTCCAGGCCCGCGCGCTCACCCGCCGTGCGGTACCCGTCGAGTCCAGCACGCCGCTGTCCGAGGCCCTGCGCCGGGCCAACGAGGCGGGTGCGCGCGCCCTGGTCGTCGTGGACGGCAAGGGCGATCCGACGGGCCTGGTGCGGGAGTCCTCGATCGTCGGCGTACCCCAGCACCGCCGCCCTTGGGTCGCGGTGAGCGGACTCGCCCAGGACCTCACGGAGGGCATGAAGGTCCCGGCGGAACTGGCGGGCGAGGCGCTCCTGGACCGGCTGAGGGCGAATCCCGCGACGGAGTATCTGGTACTGGAGGAGTCCGGCGCGATCTACGGAGTCCTGTCGACGGCGGACGTGGAACGAGCCTTCGTCTCAGCGATGGCCCGCCCGCAGTAGGCCGGCGCGGGACGCATACCCAGCCGGTCCGGCGATTGAGGACGGAACGGCCAGCCCGGACGGGTCCGGGTTGCGGAGACGTTGTGGTTGCGCACGGCCGCAGGCGAACCGAGCCCCAAAAAGGAGGGGCTAAGCTGGGGGCATGTCCGAACCGACCGGCGCCGCCCGTAGACGCGGCCCCTTCAAGGTCGGGGACCAGGTTCAGCTCACCGACCCCAAGGGACGCCACTACACCTTCACGCTCGAAGCCGGGAAGAACTTCCACACCCATAAAGGGTCCTTCCCGCACGACGAGCTGATCGGTGCTCCCGAGGGCAGTGTTGTCCGTACCACGGGAAACGTCGCCTATCTCGCGCTGCGCCCCCTGCTCCCCGACTATGTCCTGTCCATGCCCCGCGGCGCCGCCGTGGTCTATCCGAAGGACGCCGGCCAGATCCTGGCCTTCGCCGACATCTTCCCCGGCGCGCGCGTCGTCGAGGCGGGTGTGGGCTCCGGCTCGCTCAGCAGCTTTCTGCTGCGTGTCATCGGTGACCAGGGCATGCTGCACTCCTACGAGCGCCGCCAGGACTTCGCCGAGATCGCCCAGCAGAATGTGGAGCGCTACTTCGGCGGACCACATCCCGCCTGGGAGCTGACGGTCGGTGACCTCCAGGACAATCTGTCGGACACGGATGTCGACCGGGTCATTCTGGACATGCTCGCGCCCTGGGAGTGTATCGAGGCCGTCTCCAAGGCGCTCGTCCCGGGCGGCATCCTCTGCGCCTATGTTGCGACGACCACTCAGCTCGCCCGCACGGTCGAGACGATCCGGGAGTTCGGCACGTTCAACGAGCCGGCAGCCTGGGAGTCGATGATCCGCAACTGGCATGTCGAGGGCCTTGCCGTACGTCCGGACCACCGCATGATCGGCCACACCGGCTTTCTCGTGACCGCCCGTCGGCTCGCGG
>NZ_FMDK01000137.1 GCF_900091995.1 Streptomyces sp. MnatMP-M17 | reverse complement strand
CGCCGTGGCCCGCCCGCTCGGCGGCGCGCTGGACTGGCTCGTACCGCCGGTGTTCCGGGCGGCGGAGTACGGCACGGTCCTGGCGCTGGCCGCCCGCTCCGAAGTGAACGGAGCGTTGCCGGCGGCTTTCGGACTGGTGGCGGCCGTCGCCTACCATCACTACGACACGGTGTACCGCATCCGCGGCGGCTCCGGCGCGCCGCCCGGATGGCTCGTCCGGTCGGTCGGCGGGCACGAGGGCCGCACGCTGGTGGTGACCGTGCTCGCCGCCGTTCTCGTGACCGGGCACACCGCCTTCCCGCTGGCCCTGACGGTGCTCGCTGCCGCCGTGGCGCTGGTCGTGCTCCTGGAGTCCATCCGGTTCTGGGTGTCCTCCGGAGCCCCCGCCGTACATGACGAAGGAGAACTCGCATGATCGGCCTCGTACTGGCCGCCGGTGCCGGACGGCGTCTGCGTCCCTACACCGACACGCTTCCGAAGGCCCTCGTGCCCGTGGACCCGGCGGGCGAAGGGACCACCACGGTCCTCGATCTGACGCTGGGCAACTTCGCCGAGGTCGGGCTGACCGAGGCCGCGATCGTCGTCGGCTACCGCAAGGAGGCCGTCTACGAGCGCCGGGCCGAGCTGGAGAGCAAGTACGGTCTCCGGCTCACCCTGGTCGACAACGACAAGGCCGAGGAGTGGAACAACGCCTACTCGCTCTGGTGCGCCCGTGACGTCCTGACCAGCGGTGTGATCCTCGCCAACGGCGACACCGTCCATCCGGTCTCCGTCGAGAAGACGCTGCTCGCCGCCCGCGGCGAGGAGCGTCGGATCATCCTCGCCCTCGACACGGTCAAGCGCCTCGCCGACGAGGAGATGAAGGTCATCACGGACGGCGCCAAGGGCGTACGCCGGATCACCAAGCTGATGGACCCGGCCACCGCCACCGGCGAGTACATCGGAGTCACACTGATCGAGCCCGAGGCCGCCGCGGATCTCGCCGACGCCCTGCGGACCACCTTCGAACGGGACCCGGACCTCTACTACGAGGACGGCTACCAGGAACTGGTGAACCGCGGCTTCACCCTCGATGTGGCCCCCATCGGCGACATCCCATGGGTCGAGATCGACAACCACGACGACCTCGCGAAGGGCCGTGAGATCGCGTGCCAGTACTGACCAGGCTCATCCCGTCCCCGGTCGTGGTCGACATCAGGCCCGGCGCCCTGGACGATCTCGCCGGTCTCCTCGCCGACCAGCGGATCTCCAGCTCGGGCCGGGTCGCCATCGCGGTCAGCGGCGGCTCGGGACAGTCCCTGCGCACCCGGCTGGAGCCGGTGCTCACCGCCGCGGACTGGTATCTGGTGGCCGACGGCACCATCGACTCCGCGGTCCGGCTCGCCGACGGCATCAAGGGCAAGCGGTACGACGCGGTGGTCGGCCTCGGCGGCGGCAAGATCATCGACGTGGCGAAGTACGCGGCGGCCCGGGTGGGCCTGCCGCTGGTCGCCGTCGCCACCAATCTCGCGCACGACGGGCTCTGCTCCCCGGTGTCCACCCTGGACAACGACAACGGCCGCGGCTCCTACGGTGTCCCCACACCCATCGCGATCGTCGTGGACCTCGATGTCATCCGCGACGCGCCGGTCCGGTTCATCCGCTCCGGCATCGGCGACGCGGTCTCCAACATCTCCGCCATCGCGGACTGGGAGCTCTCGCACGGGATCAACGGCGAGCCGGTCGACGGACTGGCCGCCGCCATGGCCCGTACCGCGGGCGAGGCCGTGCTGCGCCACCCGGGCGGCGCCGGCGACGACGAGTTCCTCACCGTCCTCGCCGAGGCGCTGGTCCTCACCGGTATCGCCATGTCGATCAGCGGCGACACCCGTCCTTCCTCGGGCGCCTGCCACGAGATCAGCCACGCCTTCGACCTGCTCCACCCGACGCGCCGCGCGCTCCACGGCGAGCAGGTCGGCCTCGGTGCCGCCTTCGCCATGCATCTGCGCGGCGCGCACGAGGAGTCACAGCTCTTCACCGAGGTACTGCACCGGCACGGGCTGCCCGTACTCCCCGAGGAGATCGGCTTCTCCCCGGAGGAGTTCGTACGGGCCGTCGCCTACGCGCCGCAGACCCGTCCCGGCCGCTTCACCATCCTCGAACACCTCGACCTGTCCACCGACCAGATCAGGGACGCGTACGCCGACTATGCCAAGACCATCAGTAGCTGAACTCCGTCCGGTCGTTCACCCGGAGGGAGTGAAGGACCGGCGCAGCGGAGAGCACTGGGCCGGGCGACTGTACATGCGGGAGATCTCGCTGCACATCGACCCGTACCTGGTGAACACCCGGATCACGCCCAACCAGCTCACCTATCTCATGGTGGTGGTGGGCGTCGTGGGCGGTGCCGCGCTGCTCGTACCGGGACTGACCGGCGCGATTCTCGCGGCGGTCCTGTTCCAGATCTATCTGCTGCTCGACTGTGTCGACGGCGAGGTGGCCCGCTGGCGCAAACAGACCTCCATCACCGGTGTCTATCTGGACCGGATAGGCCACTATCTCTGCGAGGCCGCTCTGCTGATCGGCTTCGGTGTGCGCGGCGCGGACGTCTTCCACCGGAACGGCACGGCCACGAACTGGCAGTGGGCCTTCCTCGGCACGCTCGCCGCGCTCGGTGCGATCCTGATCAAGGCAGAGACCGATCTGGTCGATGTGGCCCGGCAGCGCAGCGGTCTGCCCGCCGTCAAGGACGAGGCCTCCGTGCCGCGCTCCTCCGGTCTGGCGCTGGCCCGCAGGGCCGCGGCCATGCTCAAGTTCCACCGGCTCGTCGGCGGCATCGAGGCCAGCCTCTTCATCCTGGTCATGGCCGTACTCGACATGGTGCGAGGAGATCTGTTCTTCACCCGGCTCGGTATCGCGGTCCTCGCCGGTATCGCCGTCGTCCAGACACTGCTGCACCTGGTCTCCATCCTGGCGTCGAGCAGACTGAGGTGAGCGGCGTGCGGCTCGGTGCGGTGATCATCATGCAGAAGGCCCGGCTGGGCCGACCGCCCGTCATCTGACAAGCTTCGGATCTGAGAGCATCGGGGCTACTCCCAACTCCGGGGCCTGGCCTTCCGTGCTTGTGCCCGTCCGGCTGCGCATCTTGAAGACGAAAGTTTCAACTTGTGAGTGACACAACCCAAGAGGGCGCGATCGCCGTGAGCGCCCCGCCGTCGTCCGACGACGGTCTGACCTCGGCGGAGCTCGCCGCCAAGTACGGCCTGGCGGTGAGCGGCGCCCGGCCCGGTCTGCGGGACTATGTCCGGCAGCTCTGGGGCCGGCGCCACTTCATCCTGGCCTTCTCCCAGGCGAAGCTCACGGCCCAGTACAGCCAGGCCAAGCTCGGCCAGCTCTGGCAGGTGGCGACGCCACTGCTGAATGCCCTGGTCTACTACTTGATCTTCGGGCTGATCCTGGGCACCAGGAAGGGCATCCCGCAGGAAGTCTTCATTCCCTTCCTGGTCACCGGCGTCTTTGTCTTCACCTTCACCCAGAGCTCGGTGATGGCGGGCGTCCGCGCGATCTCCGGCAATCTGGGGCTCGTACGCGCCCTGCACTTCCCCCGTGCCTCGCTGCCGATCTCCTTCTCGCTCCAGCAGCTCCAGCAGCTTCTGTACTCGATGATCGTTCTGATCGCGGTGGCGGTTGCCTTCGGCAGCTATCCCAAGCTGAGCTGGGTCCTGGTGATCCCGGCGCTGGTGCTCCAGTTCTTCTTCAACACCGGTCTCGCGCTGATCATGGCGAGGCTGGGCAGCAAGACCCCGGACCTCGCGCAGCTCATGCCGTTCGTGATGCGTACCTGGATGTACGCCTCGGGCGTGATGTTCTCCATCCCGGTGATGCTCAAGGACAAGCCGGCCTGGATCGCGGACATCCTCCAGTACAACCCGGCCGCCATCTATATGGACCTTGTCAGGCACGCGCTGATCGACGGCTACGGCTCGTCCAACCTCCCGGCGCACGTCTGGTTCGCCGCACTGGTGTGGGCCGTGCTGCTCGGAGTCGTCGGCTTCGTGTACTTCTGGAAGGCCGAGGAACGGTACGGGCGTGGCTGACGACAACAAGCAGGGACGTATCCCCACGGTCATCGCCGACGAGGTGCACATCGTGTACCGCGTCAACGGCGGAGGCGGCGGGAAGGGCAGCGCCACCGCCGCGCTCAGCCGTATGCTCCGCCGCGGCAAGGGGGAGGCGCGCGGAGTCCGCAAGGTCCATGCCGTACGAGGAGTCTCCTTCACCGCCTACCGCGGCGAGGCGATCGGTCTGATCGGCACCAACGGATCCGGCAAGTCGACGCTCCTGCGTGCCATCGCCGGGCTGCTGCCCACGGAGAGCGGCAAGGTCTACACCGACGGCCAGCCCTCGCTGCTGGGTGTGAACGCGGCGCTGATGAACGATCTGACCGGCGAGCGCAACATCATCCTCGGCGGGCTGGCCATGGGCATGACGCGCGAGCAGATCCGGGACCGGTACCAGGGCATCGTGGACTTCTCCGGCATCAACGAGAAGGGCGACTTCATCACGCTCCCGATGCGGACGTACTCCTCCGGCATGGCCGCCAGGCTCCGCTTCTCCATCGCCGCCGCCAAGGACCATGACGTCCTGATGATCGACGAGGCGCTGGCCACCGGCGACCGCAAGTTCCAGATCCGCTCCGAGGAGCGCATCCGTGAACTGCGCAAGGAGGCCGGCACGGTCTTCCTCGTCAGCCACAGCAACAAGTCGATCAAGGACACCTGTGACCGTGTGCTCTGGCTGGAGAAGGGCGAGCTGCTGATGGACGGCCCGACCGACGAGGTCATCAAGGCGTACGAGAAGGAGACGGGCAAGTAGCCCGGCGAGATCCGAACGCGAGATCCGCACGACAGGGCCCTGGGCCTCCGCCGGACCGCTCCGGCGGAGGCCCTGTCGCGTGGCACGGCCGTTCGCGACGGGCCGCACACGACAGGCCCGCACGACGGGCGGCGACCGGCCGCTGATCGTCAAAGGACGGTCAAGTCGCGTGCCCATGGGGAAGGTTGGCCCGCATCGCAGCGTTCTTGTAATGCGCGCAACACCCCGAAGTGGTCCTCTTAGTTGTACAACGTAAGCTGTGCTGGTGCTGATTCGCGGCACCTGGGGTGATGGCCGCTGGGCACCTCGCCTGCGAGACGGCGGCCTTCTTTACTCGGAAGGACGGGCGGCGTGTCCGAAATGGGATGTATTGGGTCGGCAGTGTAGAACGGGAGATGTGACGGCAATGACGGGAAATCTCCAGCTCTGTGAGGGTTCCGCCGTCCCCGTGCCGGGCAGCCGGCAGTGATGGGTACTCCCCAGGCGCGCTCCGACGCCACCGCACGCTCCACACTCGACAAAGCCGCCGACGAGAACTTTCCGGTGGCGCCCTTCTTCCTGCCGCGCGCCTGGCGCGACGATCTGATGGCCGTCTACGGCTTCGCCCGGCTCGTCGACGACATCGGCGACGGCGATCTCGCTCCCGGCGGCGCCGATCTCCGCCATCTCGGAGTCGCTCCCGAGCGGGCCGACGACCGGCTGACCGTCCTGGACGCGTTCGAGACCGATCTGCGCAAGGTCTTCGACCTCGCGGGCCCGGCTCCGGGCCATCCTCTGCTGCGCGGACTGATCCCGACCGTACGGAGCCGCGCGCTCACTCCTGAACCGTTCCTCGGGCTTGTCGCGGCGAACCGCCAGGACCAGTTGGTGCGGCGGTACGAGACCTATGACGACCTCCTCGCCTACTGCGAGCTGTCCGCCAATCCCGTCGGCCGGCTCGTTCTCCAGATCACCGGGACGGCCAGTCCCGAGCGTGTCCGCCGCTCCGACGCCATCTGCACGGCGCTCCAGATCATCGAACATCTCCAGGACGTGACCGAGGACCTCGGCCGCGACCGGATCTATCTGCCCGCCGAGGACATGAAGCGCTTCCATGTCACCGAGGCCGATCTGGCCGCCTCCACTGGGAACGCCTCGGTGCGCACCCTGGTCGCGTACGAGGCGGAACGCGCGCGGCAGCTTCTGAATGAAGGCACCCCGCTGGTGGGTAGCGTCCACGGCAGGCTCCGGCTGCTGCTCGCCGGATTTGTGGCCGGAGGGCGCGCCGCCCTCGCTTCGATCGCGGCCGCCGGGCACGATGTGCTCCCCGGACCGCCCAAACCCACCAAGCCACGTCTGCTGCGCGAAGTGGGAGCTGTCTTGCGAAGAGCGCACAGAGAGGGGTGAGCCGGAACGTGGAGGGACAGACACCCATGTCCGCGCCGGTACTGGCGGCCTACAGCTACTGCGAGGCCGTCACCGGGCAGCAGGCCCGTAACTTCGCCTACGGCATCAGACTGCTGCCGACCGAGAAGCGGCAGGCCATGTCCGCGATGTACGCCTTCGCCCGGCGGGTGGACGACATCGGCGACGGCACACTCGCGCCCGAGGCCAAGCAGAGACGGCTCGAAGAGACCCGTGCCCTGCTCGGCAGAGTCAGAGCCGGCGAGGTGGCCGAGGACGACACGGATCCGGTCGCGGTCGCCGTCGCGGACGCGAGCCGCCGCTTCCCAGTACCGCTCGGCGGGCTGGACGAGCTGATCGACGGCGTCCTGATGGACGTACGGGGCGACGCCTACGAGACCTGGGAAGACCTCAAGGTCTACTGCCGGTGTGTCGCGGGCGCCATCGGCCGGGTGTCGCTCGGCGTGTTCGGCCCGGGCCCCGACGCGCCGGGAGCGGAGCGCGCCGCCGAGTACGCCGACACCCTGGGACTCGCCCTCCAGCTCACGAACATCCTCCGGGACGTACGCGAGGACGCGGCCAACGGCCGTACGTATCTGCCCTCCGACGATCTCGCCAAGTTCGGCTGCTCCGCCGGTTTCCACAGCGCGACACCGCCCGCGGGCTCCGACTTCACCGGGCTGGTGCACTTCGAGGTCCGCCGCGCCCGCGCCCTGTTCGCCGAGGGCTACCGCCTGCTGCCGATGCTCGACCGGCGCAGCGGCGCCTGTGTCGCGGCCATGGCAGGCATCTACCGCCGGCTGCTCGACCGGATCGAACGCGACCCGGAGGCCGTGCTGCGCGGCCGGGTCTCGCTGCCCGGACACGAGAAGGCGTATGTCGCCGTGCGCGGACTCTCGGGCCTGGACGCCCGGCACATCTCACGGCAGACCGTCAGGAGGCGCGGCTGATGCGGCGGATCGCACAGCTCGGCCTCTTCGCCGCACATCCGCGCCAGGTTCTCGCAACCCCAGGTCGGGATGGCGCGTCCCTGACTGCGACGGCCGGAGGGGGACACGCATGACCACAGCGGATGACGTGCGGCCACGCCACGCCGTGGTGGTGGGCGCGGGGCTCGCCGGTACCACCGCCGCGCTCCAGCTCGCCGACGCCGGAGTGCAGGTCACGCTTGTCGAAGGGCGCCCACGGCTCGGCGGTCTCGCCTTCTCCTTCCGGCGCGGCGATCTCACCGTGGACAACGGCCAGCATGTGTATCTGCGCTGCTGCACGGCCTACCAGTGGTTCCTCGACCGGGTGGACGGCGCCGCGCTCGCACCGCTCCAGCACCGGCTGGACGTGCCCGTCCTCGATGTCGGCGGCCCGCGCGGGCCCCGGCTCGGACGGCTGCGGCGCAACGCGCTGCCCGTACCGCTGCATCTCGCCGCGGGACTCGCGACCTATCCGCATCTCTCGCTCGCCGAGCGCGCCTCCGTCGGGCGTGCCGCGCTCGCCCTCAAGCGGCTCGATCCCGCCGATCCCGCCCTGGACGGCATCGACTTCGCCACCTGGCTGGGCCGGCACGGACAGTCGGCCAGGACCATCGAGGCCCTCTGGGACCTGGTCGGCGTGGCGACGCTCAACGCCACCGCGCCGCACGCCTCCATGGGGCTGGCCGCGATGGTCTTCAAGACCGGGCTGCTCTCCGAGCCGGGCGCCGCCGACATCGGCTGGGCGAGTGTCCCGCTGGGCGACATCCACGACACGCTGGCACGCAAGGCCCTGGACTCCGCGGGCGTTCGGACCGAACTGCGCACCCGCGTCGGCGCGGTCACCCGCGCGGCGGACGGCGGCTGGCACGTCGACGCGGACGGCGAACGGCTCGACGCGGACGCGGTCGTCCTCGCCGTACCGCAGCGCGAGGCCCATGGCCTGCTGCCCCAGGGCGCGCTGGAGGATCCCGACCGGCTGCTCGACATCGGCACCGCGCCGATCCTCAACGTCCATGTCGTGTACGACCGCAAGGTGCTGCGCCGCCCGTTCTTCGCCGCGCTGGGCAGTCCCGTCCAGTGGGTCTTCGACCGCACCGACGCCTCCGGGCTCACCGACGGCCAGTATCTGGCGCTCTCCCAGTCGGCCGCCCAGGACGAGATCGACACGCCCGTGGCGGAGCTGCGCGCCCGCTATCTCCCCGAGCTGGAACGTCTGCTGCCCGCCGCGCGCGGCGCGGAGGTACGGGACTTCTTCGTCACCCGGGAACGGACAGCGACGTTCGCGCCCACGCCCGGTGTGGGCAGACTCCGTCCCGGCGCCCGTACCGGCGCGCCCGGCCTCTACCTGGCCGGTGCCTGGACCGCCACCGGCTGGCCCGCGACGATGGAGGGTGCCGTACGGAGCGGCTTCAGCGCCGCGGGAGCCGCCCTCGCCCAGCTCGGCCGCCCCTATGAACACCCCTTGCAGGAGGCGGCATGAGCCCGAGTACTGCACCTACGAGTACTGGAACAAGAGGAGAGACCGTGCCGACCGTGCCCCCGGTGAATCCGGCTGTCGACACCGCGGACGTCTACGCGCTGCTGGAGCGGGGACGGAGCCTGTCCGCCCCGGTGCTGCGCGCCGCTGTCGGCCGGCTCGCCACGCCGATGGACACCGTCGCCGCCTACCACTTCGGCTGGATCGACGCCGAGGGCAGGCCCGCCGACGGCGACGGCGGCAAGGCGGTGCGCCCGGCACTCGCGCTGCTCTCCGCCGAGGCGGCGGGCGCCGCGCCCGAGAAGGGCATCCCCGGCGCGGTCGCCGTCGAGCTGGTCCACAACTTCTCACTGCTGCACGACGATCTGATGGACGGTGACGAGCAGCGCCGCCACCGCGACACCGTCTGGAAGGTGCACGGGCCCGCGCAGGCGATCCTCGTCGGCGACGCCCTCTTCGCGCTCGCCAACGAGGTGCTGCTGGAGATCGGCACCGCGGAGGCGGGCCGGGCCACCCGCAGGCTGACCGCCGCCACCCGCAAGCTGATCGACGGTCAGGCCCAGGACATCTCCTACGAGCACCGCGAGCGGGTCACCGTCGAGGAGTGCCTGGAGATGGAGGGCAACAAGACCGGCGCCCTGCTCGCCTGCGCCGTCTCCATCGGCGCGGTCCTCGGCGGCGCCGACGACCGTACGGCCGACACGCTGGAGGCGTACGGCCACCATCTCGGCCTGGCCTTCCAGGCGGTGGACGATCTGCTCGGCATCTGGGGCGATCCCGAGGCCACCGGTAAGCAGACCTGGAGCGATCTGCGCCAGCGCAAGAAGTCCCTGCCGGTCGTCGCCGCGCTCGCCGCGGGCGGTCCCGCCTCGGCCCGGCTCGGCCAACTGCTCGCCGCCGACGCGAAAAGCAATGATTTCGAGACCTTCTCGGAGGAAGAGTTCGCGACCAGGGCGGCGTTGATCGAGGAGGCGGGCGGCCGGGAGTGGACCTCGCAAGAGGCCCGCAGGCAGCACGCCGTCGCCGTCGAAGCCCTCGACGGCGTCGATATGCCGGCCAGTGTCAGGGCGCAGCTCACCGCGCTCGCGGACTTCGTTGTCGTACGAAAGAGATGATCACTATTCCCATATGACCGCAGTCGCCGTCCACAGCCCGTAGGGCGCCGGACGACGGAGACCCCAGCACAGCAGAAGCTCACCACTGCACGAAGGGGAAGCCATGACAGCGACGACCGACGGAAGCACCGGGGCCATGGGACCCCGCGCGGCCTCGGCCAGCGGACCGACCAAGACCACCCCCGCCGTGGCCGGTGACCTCCTGGCCGCCGCCGAGCGGGCCACCGCACGATCCGTCGAGTATCTGCTCGGCAAGCAGGACGCCCAAGGCTGGTGGAAGGGCGACCTGGAGACCAATGTGACCATGGACGCGGAGGATCTGCTGCTGCGGCAGTTCCTCGGCGTCCAGGACGCCCGTACCACCGAGGCCGCGGCGCTCTTCATCCGCGGTGAACAGCGGGCGGACGGAACCTGGGCCACCTTCTACGGCGGCCCCGGCGAACTCTCCGCCACCATCGAGGCCTATGTGGCGCTGCGGCTGGCCGGGGACAGCCCGGAAGACCCGCATATGGCGCGCGCCTCCCAATGGGTGCGTGAGCAGGGCGGGATCGCCGAGAGCCGGGTCTTCACCCGTATCTGGCTGGCCCTGTTCGGCTGGTGGAAGTGGGACGATCTGCCCGAGCTGCCGCCCGAAATGATCTATCTCCCCAAGTGGTTCCCGCTCAACATCTACGACTTCGGCTGCTGGGCCCGGCAGACCATCGTGCCGCTGACCGTCGTCTCGGCGGAGCGGCCCGTACGGCCCGCTCCTTTCGGCCTGGACGAACTGCACACCGATCCGGCCCGGCCCAATCCTCCCAAGGCGACCGCGTCGGCGGCCAGTTGGGACGGTGTCTTCCAGCGCCTCGACAAGGCCCTGCACGTCTACCATCGGATCGCGCCGCGCCGGCTGCGCCGCGGCGCGATGAACGCGGCGGCCCGCTGGATCATCGAGCGTCAGGAGAACGACGGCTGCTGGGGCGGGATCCAGCCGCCCGCCGTCTACTCCATCATCGCCCTGCATCTGCTCGGATACGACCTCGACCATCCCGTCATGCGCGCCGGACTCGAATCGCTCGACCGGTTCGCCGTCTGGCGCGAGGACGGCGCCCGGATGATCGAGGCCTGTCAGTCACCGGTCTGGGACACCTGTCTGACCATCATCGCCCTCGCCGACGCGGGCGTGAGCCCGGACGATCCGGCCCTGGTCAAGGCCGCGGACTGGATGGTCGGCGAGCAGATCCTGCGCCCTGGTGACTGGACCGCGCGCAGACCCGGACTCGCGCCGGGCGGCTGGGCGTTCGAGTTCCACAACGACAACTACCCTGACATCGACGACACCGCCGAGGTCATCCTCGCGCTGCGCCGGGTCGAGCATCCGGAGCCCGAACGGATCGACGCGGCCATCGAGCGCGGCGCACGGTGGAATCTGGGCATGCAGTCGAGAAACGGGGCCTGGGGCGCCTTCGACGCCGACAACACCAGTCCATTCCCCAACCGGCTGCCGTTCTGCGACTTCGGCGAGGTGATCGACCCGCCGTCCGCGGATGTCACCGCGCATGTTGTCGAGATGCTCGCGTACGAGGGCAAGAGCCACCATCCGGGCACCCGGCGCGGAATCGAGTGGCTCCTCGCCGAACAGGAGACGAACGGCGCCTGGTTCGGGCGCTGGGGCGTCAACTATGTATATGGTACCGGCTCGGTGGTGCCCGCTCTGACCGCGGCCGGACTGCCCGCCTCCCATCCCGCGATCCGCCGGGCCGTGCGCTGGCTCGAATCCGTGCAGAACGCGGACGGCGGCTGGGGCGAGGATCTGCGCTCGTATCACGACACGGAGTGGATCGGACGCGGCGCCACCACCGCCTCCCAGACCGCGTGGGCGCTGCTCGCGCTGCTCGCGGCCGGGGAGCGGGAGAGCAAGGCCGTCGAGCGGGGCATCGCCTATCTGGCCGAGACCCAGCGCGAGGACGGCTCCTGGGACGAGCCGTACTTCACCGGCACCGGCTTCCCGTGGGACTTCTCGATCAACTACCACCTCTACCGTCAGGTCTTCCCGCTGACGGCGCTCGGCCGGTATCTCCACGGGGAGCCACTCGCCGCCCGTGCGGGAAACCGCAAGGGGAGCTGATGGAACGGTCCTCCGGGCCGGCCGGTCCGCCACCGCTGCTGATCGCCTGCGCGCTCGGTATCGAGCGCTTCGCGCTGCGCGGCAGCGGTCGCGGTGACACGGTGGGACCGGTGGCCGTCCTGCGTACGGGCATGGGGCCCAAGAACGCCGAGCGCGCAGTGGCGCGCGCGCTCGGAGAGACCGGCAACAGGTACGCGGTCGTCATGGCGTCCGGATTCTGTGCCGGACTCGTTCCCGGGATGCATCCCGGGGATCTCATTGTCGCCGACGAGACCCGGAGCCCGGACGGCTCCACGCCCTGTACGGGCACCGGGCTGCTTGTCGACGCGCTGACCCGGATCCTGCCCGGCCGTACGGTCCACACCGGTCCGCTGACCGGCTCCGACCATGTGGTCCGCGGACAGGAACGGGCCGCGTTGCGCGGTACGGGAGCGATCGCGGTGGACATGGAGTCCGCCGCGACGCTCCGTAGTGCTCTGGACGTCGGCACCCGTCCGGTCGCGGCCGTGCGGGTGGTCGTGGACGCTCCGGAGCACGAGCTCGTCCGTATCGGCACAGTGCGCGGAGGAATATCGGCTTTCCGTGTTCTCCGTGCCGTCCTGCCTGCTTTTCATGAATGGCACCGTTCTTTGCTGCTCCCCAGGAGGTGAGCTAGATGGCCATGCCGCTCCGTCAGACCATCAGGGTCGGGACGTACCTCTTCGAACAGAAGCTCCGCAGGCGTGAGAAATTTCCGCTCATCGTTGAGCTGGAACCTCTCTTCGCCTGCAATCTGAAATGTGAGGGCTGCGGCAAGATCCAGCATCCGGCGGGTGTCCTGAAGCAGCGTATGCCCGTTGCCCAGGCCGTCGGGGCGGTGCTGGAGTCCGGGGCGCCCATGGTCTCCATCGCCGGCGGCGAGCCGCTGATGCATCCGCAGATCGACGAGATCGTGCGGCAGCTCGTGGCCAAGAGGAAGTATGTCTTCCTCTGCACCAACGCGATGCTGCTGCGCAAGAAGATCGAGAAATTCACTCCCTCGCCGTACTTCGCCTTCGCCGTGCATATCGACGGGCTGCGGGAGCGGCACGACGAGTCCGTCGCGAAGGAAGGCGTCTTCGACGAGGCGGTGGAGGCCATCAAGGAGGCGAAGCGGCGCGGCTTCCGGGTGACGACCAATTCCACCTTCTTCAACACCGACACTCCGCAGACCGTCATCGAGGTACTGAACTACCTCAATGACGAGCTGAAGGTGGACGAGATGATGATCTCGCCCGCCTACGCCTATGAGAAGGCTCCCGACCAGGAGCACTTCCTCGGTGTCGAGCAGACCCGTGAGCTGTTCAAGAAGGCGTTCTCCGGCGGTAACCGGGCCCGCTGGCGCCTCAACCACTCGCCGCTCTTCCTGGACTTCCTCGAAGGCAAGGCCGATTTTCCCTGCACCGCCTGGGCCATTCCCAACTACTCCCTCTTCGGCTGGCAGCGTCCCTGCTATCTGATGAGCGACGGATATGTGCCGACGTACCGTCAGCTCATCGAGGACACCGACTGGGACAAGTACGGCCGTGGCAAGGATCCGCGCTGCGCCAATTGCATGGCGCACTGCGGCTATGAGCCGACCGCCGTACTCGCCACGATGGGCTCCCTCAAGGAGTCCCTGCGCGCCGCCCGTGAGACGGTCGTCGGGACCAGGTGACGACGCCATGACCACTGGAGAGCCGGTCTCACTGGGGCTCCCCGAGCTGCCGGCCCGGCCTATCGCGGTGCGTCGCGTTTCGCGGCGTATCCAGGTCGGGTCGGTGGCGGTCGGTGGGGATGCGCCGGTGTCGGTGCAGTCGATGACG
>NZ_FMDK01000340.1 GCF_900091995.1 Streptomyces sp. MnatMP-M17 | reverse complement strand
GCCGAACGCGCCGCCGCCCTGGCGCGGCCCGGCGCGGGCACGGTGAGCGTGACCAGCAGGCCCAGGGCGAGCGCGGCGATCCCTATCACCACGACACCGGCGCCGGTGGTGATACCGGAGACCAGCAGCATGACGACCGTGGAACAGACGACGGTGGCGGAACCATAGGCGAGCTGTGCGGCAGTAGGACGCGGCATGGCGGAATCCGTCCTCGGAGCATCGGGTTCGGGGGGTGTCTCGCGTATTTCGCACGTAGTCGCAAGCGGGGGGCGGCAGTTGCGAATGGCTCGCACTGCCCATCGACTCTACGACGGGAGATGCCCGGGAGGAACGGGTAGTAAGCGTGACCTAACGCACGGTGTCGCGGCACAGGGGGCGCATCGAGTCACACCGTCCGTCAAAGGGCTTGAATTGTGCGCCTGTTGTCCGAATTTCTCCGTGTCCGTGCGGCCAGGAGAGCGGAACCCGGGCCGCCGTATAGTGCAGTTGACCAGTGCAAGTCAAGGTCTGTCTTTTCTTCCTTAACTCCGGTCGAATGTCGTCACTTATGACGCAGACGCGCGCGGATCCCTCACTCCCGGTCCGCGGATCGCGTGCGCCGGGGAGGAAAAGCATCAAGTGATCAGAAACCGACGGGCGAGAAGAATGTCCGCGGTGGTCGTGGCTCTGGCCGCTACCGCCGCGACGGCTTCGGCCTTCACCACGGCCCAGGCCGAGGACAACCCCGCATCCGGCCCCGCGGGGATCGAGCGCCGTGATCCGGCGCCCCAGAAGGGACAGGTCGAACACGACCTGGAAGGCCCGTTCAGCAAGCAGCAGTCACAGGAGCGTGAGGCCGCGCTCGAACAGGTCATCTCCGGCGAGGCCAAGGTCGAGAAGCGCGGCGGCTCCAGCGTCGTCAAGCTCGGCGGCAAGAAGTACGTCGAGCTGGGCCGCGAGAAGACCGACAAGATCTTCACCATCCTCGTGGAGTTCGGCGACACGGTCGACAACACCACGATGTACGACCGGGACGGGGCCGGCCCCCTGCCGCCCGTCGTGAAGTACGGCGGCACGCCCGGCCCGCAGCACAACGAGATAGCCGAGCCCGACCGCACGGTGGACAACTCCACCGCCTGGCAGGCCGACTACAACCAGGCCCACTTCCAGGACCTGTACTTCGGTACGGGCACCGACGCGAACGGCCAGCCGAAGGACTCGCTGAAGACCTACTACGAGAAGACGTCCTCCGGGCGCTACTCGGTCGACGGCACGGTCTCCGACTGGGTCAAGGTCCCGTACAACGAGGCCCGTTACGGCTCCAACTACTGCGGCAGCAGCACCTGCTCCAGCGCGTGGGACGCGGTGCGTGACGGCGTCACCGCCTGGACCGCGGACCAGAAGGCCAAGGGCAAGACGGACGAGCAGATCAAGTCGGAGCTGTCCGCGTACGACCAGTGGGACCGTTACGACTTCGACGGCGACGGCAACTTCAACGAGCCCGACGGGTACATCGACCACTTCCAGGTCGTCCACGCGGGCGAGGACGAGTCGGCCGGCGGCGGCGCCGAGGGCACCAATGCCCTGTGGGCGCACCGCTGGTACGCGTACGGCACCAACGCCGGCACCACCGGTCCGGCGAACAACAAGTCGGGTGGTACCCAGATCGGTACGTCCGGCATCTGGGTCGGCGACTACACCATGCAGCCGGAGAACGGCGGACTCGGGGTCTTCGCCCATGAGTACGGCCATGACCTGGGCCTGCCCGACCTGTACGACACCGCGGGTGGTGACAACTCCACCGCCTTCTGGACGCTGATGTCGTCGGGCTCCTGGCTCGGCACCGGCAAGGACGCGATCGGCGACCTGCCGGGCGACATGACCGCCTGGGACAAGCTCCAGCTCGGCTGGCTCGACTACGAGCAGGCCAAGGCCGCGACCAAGTCCGACCACCGGCTGGGCGTCTCGGCGTACAACACCAAGAACCCGCAGGCGCTCATCGTCGACCTGCCCAAGAAGCTCAAGACCACGACTGTCGTGAAGCCCGCCGAGGGCTCCAAGCAGTGGTGGAGCGACATGGGTGACGACCTCAGGAACACCCTCACCCGTCCGGTCGACCTGACCGGCAAGTCCTCGGCTTCGCTGGAGCTCCAGGGCTGGTGGGACATCGAGGCCGAGTACGACTACCTGTACACCGAGGTCTCGACCGACGGCGGCGCCAACTGGACGGTGCTCGACGGCACGGCCGACGGCCAGCCTCTTCCCCGTGACGCGGCCGACAAGCCGTCGCTGACCGGTGTCTCGGGCACGAACAAGCACCTCGTCTACCCGCTGGACGCCTACGCGGGCCAGAAGTTCGACCTGCGCTTCCGCTACCAGACGGACGGCGGAGTGGCCCCGAAGGGCTTCACCGCGGACGAGATCACCCTGACCGCGGACGGCGCGACGGTCTTCTCCGACAACGCCGAGGGCGACGACGCGGGCTGGACCGCGGTCGGCTTCTCGCGCATCGGTGAGGGCTTCACGCAGGAGTACGAGCAGTTCTACATCGCCGAGAACCGTCAGTACGTCTCGTACGACCGCACCCTCAAGGTCGGCCCGTACAACTTCGGCTTCAACGCGCCGAACGACAACAAGGTCGAGCACTACGCGTACCAGAACGGTCTGCTCATCTGGCTGTGGGACACCTCGCAGAAGGACAACAACACCAGCACGCATCCGGGTGAGGGTCTGATCCTGCCCATCGACGCGCACGCCACTCCGCTGCGGTGGGCGGACGGCACGCTGATGCGCAGCCGCATCCAGGCGTACGACTCGACCTTCGGTCTGGCCCGTACGTCCGCTCTGACGCTGCACAAGGCGAACGTTCCGGTCCAGGTTCCCTCGCTGCCCGCGGCCACCGTCTTCGACGACCGCAAGGGCACGTACTGGTACGCGGACAACCCGCTCGCCAGCGTCAAGGTTTCTGACACCAACACCAAGATCAGCGTCGTCAGCGAGTCGCCGGAAGGCCAGACGATCCGGGTCAAGGTTGCTCCTTCCGACAAGTAACCGGAAGTAACCGCAGGTCAAAGCATGATCGGCCGTCGCCCTCTAGCGGGCGGCGGCCGATCGTGTTTAGGTGCGTCCTACAGTTCTCTTATTGACACAGTTTCTTACTGGGCGCCACAGGGGCCCACGTCAGGGACCACGGGGGAGATGACGGACATGGCAGCCGGAGGCTTCAGCAAGCTCCCGAACGGCACGGTGGTGGTGGCACTGACCCTGCCCAGCCCGGCGTCCGAGGGCGGTACGGTGCGCGTCCTCGTGCACGCGGCCAACCGCGCCCGCGCCCTGACCAGGCTGCGGAATCTGGGGCTGCGCGCGGTGTATCTGCGCGGCAACGCGGCGCCGCCGACACCGGACGAGATCACCGCGGTGCTGCACCACCCGGACGGTCTGCTGTGGCGCACCACACCTGAGTGCCGCGAACAGCTCTGGCAGCCGATACGGGCACTCCTGCGCCCGGCGGCGGGCCCGGCGAGCGCGGGGTAAC
>NZ_FMDK01000094.1 GCF_900091995.1 Streptomyces sp. MnatMP-M17 | reverse complement strand
ACCCCCGCCACGGACACGGGTGAACTCGTCGCCCGGCTACGTGAGTCGGCCGCCGACGCCGAACTGCTGGCCCGGCTCTCCGACCGGCCCGCCGGCCGGCCCCGTACCGCGTTCCTGTTCACCGGACAGGGCTCGCAGTATCCGCGGATGACCGCCGCACTGTACGAACAGTCGCCGCTCTACCGGCACTTCCTCGACGGGGCCGACGCCGCACTGCTGCCGTACACGGGCCGGTCCGTGCGCGACCTGATCCTCGCGGGCGACGAGGCGGTGCACAGCACTCGGTGGACGCAACCCGCGCTGTTCGCCGTCGGCTACGCCCTCGGCCGGACCCTGACGGAACTCGGCGTGCACCCCGGCATGCTGCTCGGCCACAGCGTCGGCGAGTTCGCCGCCGCGGTCCTGGCCCGAGCGCTCCCGTTGGACGGCGCCGCCCGACTGGTCGCCGCCCGGGGCGCCCTGATGCAGGAACTCCCCACGGGCGGCGGCATGCTGGCCGTCCGGGCCGCCGGTGCGGACATGGACGCGCGGATCGAGCCCGAACCCCTGGTCGGCGTCGCCGCGGTCAATGGCCCCACGTCCACGGTGCTCTCCGGTGATCTGGAGGCCCTGGAACGGATCGGCGCCGAGTTCGCCGCCGCGGGAGTCAGCACCCGAAGACTCCAGGTCTCGCACGCCTTCCACTCACCCTTGATGCGGCCCATGCTGGACCGCTTCGCGAAGGTCGCCGGCGAGGTCGGTGGGGGAGTGCCCGAGATCCCGCTGTACTCGACCGTACGTGGCCGGGTGCTCGACGGTGAGGCGATGGACGCCGCGTACTGGGTCGAACACATCGGCGCCACCGTGCTGTTCGGTGACGCCGCCGCCGCCCTGCTCGCCGACGGCCCCACCCATCTGGTGGAGACCGGCCCCCAGCCGGTGCTCTCCGGAATGGTGCGCCGCCTCGACCAGGGTGCGGTCCCGGCACACGTCCTGCCGGTGCGCGGCCCCGAGTCCGCGGGCCGGGCGCTCGCCGAGGCCCTTGCCGAGCTGTACCGGGGCGGTGTCGAACCCGACTGGGACGCCGCGTACGCGCCCGAGGAACGGGTCGCGCACCCGCTGCCGCCGTACACCTTCTCGACGGAACACCGCTACTGGGCGAGGAATCCGGTGCGGGGAGCGGAAACGGTCGCCCCCTTGGCCGGGCCGACGGCCCCGGCGCTCGCAGCGCACCGGGAACCGGAGACCGTCACCGCGTCCCTCCTCACCCTGGACCGGCCCGGCGGTGGCCCGGCAGACCCCGTCGGGGACGCCGTCCTCGGCGCCGTGCGGCTGGTCGGTGGCTATATCGACGCCGACATCGGCCCGCACGACCGGCTCTACGAGGATCTCGGCTTCGACTCCGTCATGATCATGGAACTGAAGAACCGGCTGGAGACCCGGCTCGCGGGCGTCGGCACGCTGACGGTCCAGGACCTGTTGCCCCGGCTCTCCTCCGTCGGCGACCTGATCGCCTTCCTGCGCGAACTCGGCGCGACGGTGCCGGGTCCCGCGAGCTCCGGCGGCATCGAGGAGAACCGGGCGCGCAAGGAAGAAGACCGGGCGCTCCGGGAAGAAGACCGGGCGCTCCGGGAAGAAGACCGGGCGCTCCGGGAAGAAGAGAGGACCGCATGACCACTCCGACGACCTATCTGGCCTCCATCGGCACCGCGCTGCCCGGTGACCCGGTGGACAACGCCACCCTGTCCAAGGTGCTCGGCATCAACGAGGAGTGGATCGAGCTCTTCATCGGCACCAGAACGCGGTACTTCTCCCGGGACCTCGGCACCGGCGTGGTGCGCTGGTCGCTCGCCGACCTGTGCGCGCAGGCCGCCGAGCAGGCGCTCGCGGCCCCCGGTGTCGACCCGTCCGAGATCGAGTTCATCGTCCTCGGCACGGCCACCCCGGACAGCCTGATGCCCGCCACCGTCAACCATGTCGCCGACCAACTGGGCCTGGACCAGATCCCCACCTTCCAGCTCCAGTCCGGCTGTGCGGGTGCCGTCCAGGCCCTCGGCGTCGCCCGGACGATGATCGCCTCCGGTCAGTACCGTACCGGCCTCGTCATCGGCGGCGACGTGTGCAGCAAGCACCTCGACCTCCAGCGCGACGTGTCCGGCGCCGCCCCCGGCGACCTCGTCAACTACGTCCTGTTCGGCGACGGAGCGGGGGCGGCCGTCCTCACCGACGAGCCGCGCGGACAGCGGGTCGCGCTGCGCCACGTCCTCAACCGCTTCACCGGCCTCGGCCGCAAGCCCGGTCAGGTCATCGAGTGGTTCGGCCTCGCCGACCGCTACGACGACCGGCAGGCGCTCACCGAGGACTACAAGGCCATCGAGGAGTCCGTGCCCGTCATGGCGGTCGAGATCCTCTGGGAGATGCTCGGCGAACTCGACTGGGAGGCCGACGAGTTGGACTATCTGCTGCCGCCCCAGCTGTCCGGCCGGATGACCAGCCGTATCACCGAGGAACTCGACGTGCCGACCGCGAAGGACATCTCGTGCGTCGCGGACACCGGCAACAACGGAAACGCCCTGCCCTTCCTGCAGATCGAGAAGTTGCTGGAGCGGATGTCGGGCGGTGAGCGGGCCCTCGCGGTCGCCGTCGAGTCCAGCAAATGGATCAAGGCCGGCTTCGCCCTGGAGAAGATATGAGCATCGACAGTACCGCCCCCACGCCCGCTCCCGGCCCCGCCTCGGACGGCTTCACCCTCGACGACTATGTCCGGTTCGTCAACGACGAGATCGGTATGCCGCTCGCCCCCGAGCAGGTCGCCGCCGACTTCGACGAACTCCCCGACTGGGACTCGCTGTACCTCCTCAAGCTCGTCACCGCCCTGGAACCCGCCATCGGCCGCAAGGTCCCGGTGGGCAAGGTCCTGGAGGCCCGCAGCCTCAAGGAGATCTACGAGCTGGCGGTGACCGGGTGAGCACCAGCGCCGTCGTCGTGCAGCGCCGCCGCCACACCCTCTACTTCCTGGAGTGGGCGGCGGCCCAGCGGTCGGTGCACCTGGACACCGACGTCGACATGACCCGTATCCAGGCGCACCGCGCCGCGGCGCGCGACAACGGCCGGCGCTATTCGGTCGTCGGCTATCTGCTGTACGCCGCCGGGCGGGTCCTCGACCGGTACCCGGAGGCGAACGCCGTCATGGCACCCGGCTGGCCCGGACTGCTGCGACGCCCGAGAATCGTCCGCTTCGACGGGGTCACCGCCAAACTCGCCCTGGACCGGCCCGTCGAGGGCGAGCGCACCGTGCTCTCGGCGCTGGTGCCCGGCCTGGAGGCGGCGAACCTGCGCGAGATCCAGGAACGCATCGACCGCTACCGGGGCGAACACGCCGCCGAACTGCCCGAGTTCAAGGGCGTACGGTTGCTGGGCCGGATCCCGGTCGCGCTCGGGAGAGCCGCCTTCGCCGCGGCGCTGCGCGATCCGCACCGGCGCGCCGGTGTGTTCGGCACCGTCTCGGTCAGCTCGCTCGGCCACCGCACCGTCGACGGCTTCCACTCGGCGGGCGGCACCGCCGTCACCCTCTGCGCGGGCCGCATCGTGGACCGTGCGGTGGTCCGTGACGGCATCGTGGTGCCGGCGCCGATGATGCGGCTGGGCCTCACCTTCGACCACCGGGTGATCGACGGCGCGACCGCGGCCGACGTGCTGTCCGATCTCCACCACACGATGGAGACCTTCGATGACGGCACCTGGGCACCGGACCCCGGGCCCGGCCCTCGGGGAGCCGATCGCGATCCGCGGCCCCTCGGCGGACTGGAGCAGAGTACGCACTGACCTGGACCGGCACGGAGCCGCGGTGCTCTGCGCCCGGCAGGACGAGTGGCAACCCGAAGGGGCGGGCGCGCGGCGGCTGCGCGCGCTCCTCGGCCATGACTGGGAGCGCTACCGGGAACTGACGCACCCCCGGATCCGCGCCCGCTTCGCCGCATCCCGGGTCTTGCTCAAGTACGCCTCCGCCGCCGCGCTCGGCGTACGACCGCAGTCCGTCGAACTCGGCTACAGCCTCACCGGACGCCCCTGCTTGCGCGGCTACGACGGCGTGCACATCAGCCTCAGCCACACCGACGACCTGCTGCTGGTCGGACTGGCCACGGACGGCGCCATCGGCGTCGACGCCGAGCGCAGCGACCGCGTCCTGTACGGCTCCGGTCTCGGCCGGCACATGTGCACACCGTACGAGACGGAGTTGATCGAGGCCATGCCGGTCGCGGAGCGCAACCCCGCCCTGCTGCGGCTGTGGACCCTCAAGGAGGCCTACAGCAAGGCCATCGGTCTCGGCATGCGGTTCCGCTTCACCGACTTCGGCTTCAGCCCGGACCGGGCGCCCACGGATGTGCTGCGACCCGACGGCACCCCAGGCACGGTCGGCGCGTGGGCCTTCCACACCGTGTCGTACGCCGCCCACTACACCCTCGGCGTCGCCATCGGCGACGACGGCTTCGGCCGGACGGGGGACCCGGCGGCGGCCACGGCACTGGACCCGGGCATCGTCGAGGCCCTGCTGACGGCACTGGACGAGGAAGAGCGGGAGATCCCCGCCCGGTGCCGGGAATGACGCCACCGGCACCGGACAGGTTCTAGGCGGCCCGCTGGGCGGGTCCTGACGGGTGGAACAGCCAGACACCCGGGCGGACTTCGAGCGGGATCGAGGATGCCTCTTCCGACTGGCCCGACGCGAGCGCTGTACGGAGGGCGGACGCCGTGCGCCGCGCGTACTCGGTCCAGCGGTGCTCACCGGCCAGGCGCGCGGCGCTCTCGCACTCCTCCAGGAGGACGAGTGCCTCCTCCTGGCGGCCTTCGCGCTGCGCCACCAGGGCCAGTCCGCGCAGCGACTCGGCCCGGCCCCGCGCGTCGTCGGCCAGCCGGCTCTCCGACAGGGCGCGCGCATAGGTGCGTCCGGCCGGTGCGACCTGCTCCATGGCGAGGAGCGCGTCCGCCTCGGCGGACAGACAGCGGCCCGCCGCCACCCGGTCACCGTGGCGGGTGAACAGATCCCGGGCCATGCGGTACCGGTCGGTCGCCAGCGCGGTCTGATGGCGCTGCCAGGCCAGGTCGCCGAGGGAGCGCAGGATCACGGCCTCCGCGTGGATGTCCTCGGACTGTCGGGCGGCGTCCAGCGCGAGGTCGTGCGTCGACTGCCACTCGTCCCACAGGGCGCTCGCCTCGTAGTAGCCGGCCGTGGCCGAGGCCAAGGAGCAGCACAGACTCCACAACCCGGCCGTATGCGCCTGCCGCACGGCCTCCGACAGGCCCGCGGACTCCTCCTGGAACCACCGCAGCGGCGCGTTCCCGACCACCTCGTCGGGGGAGAGCGCGGGCAGCGGTTCGCCCTCGTACGTGAGCCGTTCCCTGCCGGGCGCCATGAGTGCGTCCGCGTGCCTGGCCAGGGTCAGGAAGGCATGGCACAGCCGTTCCGTGGCCGCGTGGCCCTCCTCCGGGGACTCCTGGGCCAGCACCTCGACGGCCAGCGCGCGCAGCAGTGTGTGGAAGCCGTACCGCACGGGCGCGAGCCGCCCCGGGCATCGTCGTGCCTCCAGGAGATGAGCCTGCACCAGCTCTTCGGTGAGCCGATCGGCCTCCGCGGGGTCCGTGGCGAGCAGCACGGTCGCGCTCCACGGGGCGAAGTCGGGCAGCGCGGTCGGCGCGAGCATCCGGAAGGCGTGCCTGACGTCCTTGTCCGCGTCGTGGTACGCGGTCAGCAGAGTGCCGCGTACGTCGAGATCGCCCAGGGCGAGCGCGGTCAGCCGGGTCCGCTCGTCACGCAGTCGCCGGGCGAGTCCGGCGGCGGTCCAGTGCGGGCGGGCCGCGAGTCCGGCGGCTGCTACCCGAAGGGCCAGCGGCAGTCGCCCGCAGAGCCGGACGATCTCTCCTGCCGCCTCCGGATCGTCCCGCATCCGCTCGCCGCCGCACGCCGTGAGCAGTGCCTCGGCCTCCGGCGCGGAGAGCACGTCGAGGCGCAGGTGCTCCACGTTCTCCAGCGCGCCGAGTACTTGACGGCTCGTCAGGATCACCGTGCTGTCGGGCAGGGCCGACAGCACGGGCCTGACCTGGGCCTCCGAGACGGCGTCGTCCAGGATGACGAGCAACTTGCGGCCCCCCGTGCGTGCGTGCAGCAGCTCCGCGAGTTCCGACTCGGACGACGGCAGCGGTTCCGCGCCGGAATCCGTTCCCGCTTCCGGGGCGCGAGGCCGGCGCAGTCGTCGCAGCAGCATCGCCATGGCGGTCCTCGGTTCGACGGCTCGCCCGTCGGCGTCCCGCAACCTCACCAGGATCCGTCCGTCGGGGAACCGGTCGGCGGCGTCGTGGGCGTGTCGCACGGCCATCGCCGTCTTTCCGGCACCCGCCCGGCCCGACAGGACGAGCACCTTGTGCCGTCCGGGCGGATCGCCCGCCAGCAGCCGCTCGCCGGCGGCCAGTTGGTCCTCGCGGCCGATGAAGTCCGCCACGGTCGGCGGCAGCCACACCGTGGGCCCCGTATCCCGGCCGCCGTATCCTTCGGGCCGGCCGGCCGGCCCGGCGCCCGGGCGGTCGTCGGATCCGCCGACGGGAACGGCCTGGCGCTCCGGCTCACCGTGCCACGCCAACGAGGGATCGGAGGCGAGGATCCGCTCCTGCAGCCTGCTCATCACCGGCCCGGGCTCCACCCCGAGTTCGTCGACGAGTGCGCGCCGCGCCTGGTGATAGACCTGAAGGGCGTCGGAGTGCCGACCGGACCGGTAGAGCGCCACCATCAGATGACAGCGCAGCGTCTCGCGCAGCGGATGCTCGTGGGCCAGGGCCATCAGCTCACCGACCAGCTCCTGGTGCAGCCCGAGTCGCAGATCCGCGGAGATCCGCTGTTCCAGCACCTCCGCGCGCAGTTCGTTCAGCCGGATCGCGGAGGTCTCCAGCGAGGGCCCGTGCGGTATGCCCGAGAGCGCGGGCCCCGTCCACAGCCCGAGCGCCCGGCTGAGCGCCCGCGAGGCCGCCTCGTACGAGCGACGGCCGTACGCGGCGCGGCCCTCGGCCCGCAACGACTCGAAGACGGCCAGATCCAGTTCCTCCGGGGCGACCCGCATCAGATAGCCGGGGGGCCGGGTCACCAGGGGCTGCACCGTCTCCGCCGCGGCCTCGTCGGTGTTCTCCAGCAGGGCCTTGCGTAGTTGGGACACATACACCTGGAGGGTGGTGCTGGCCGTGCGCGGTGGCTCCGCACCCCACAGTTCGTCGATCAGCGTATGGGTCGACACCACCATGTTGCTCTGCACCAACAGGGTCGCGAGGACCGCGCGCGGCTTGGCCGCGGACGGCGTGCGGGGCGACATGTGCACAGGACCGAGTACTCGGTATCTCATCGCGCGGCTCAGCAGTCCTGGAGCACGGACGCGGAGATCCGCGCCACGACCCGGTTGCCCTGGACGAACGACAGCCGCAGCTCCACGACAGGCCGGCCCGCCGCGTCCCGGCACACCCGCCCGTCCGTGCGGCGCGCGCCTTCGCGCACCGTGCAGTACAGCGGCACCCCCGGCTCGGCGAAGCCGCGGAACGAGGCCTCCCACCGGGACAGTACGGCGTGCGAAGGGACGAAGCCGCGCAGCTCGGCGGCGGCGAGCAGCCCCACTTGGCGGGACACTTCCAGAAACAGCATCGGCGGTACGTCGTCCGGTGCGTCCGCCTGGAAACGCAGCTCGGCGGCGGCCTTGGCGTCGATGGGGAAGGCCAGTCCGTCACGGCCCTCCGCTCCGATGTGCTCGGGCAGCCCGACCAGGACATTACGGGTGTCCCGGTGACCCACCTGTTCGGGCAGCGGCACGCCCGGGGACACCAGCTCACCGTGCCCGGCGGCCACGGACTCCTCGCTCTGTCGCCGGCCGAGTTCGCGATGGCTGTGGTAGACGCCCCGGCCGAGGAAGGCCAGCCGGGCCGACGCGGTGCCACAGCGTTCGCCGTCGATGGAGACGGTGGCCTCGCACTCCAGGCCGCGCGGTACACCACCCACGAAGTCAATGGGCTTGACCCCGAGTTCCAGGGCGATCCCGGCCCGTGTGCCGCCGCTGCGCCATGTGTCGAGATGGGTGATCTCGGCGCTGCCGGAGGCAACCACGGGGTGCCAGCTCGTCGGCACCCTGAAGTACCGGCGTGCCGCGAACAGCATGGTCTGGCGCAGGGCCTCCACGGGGAAAAGCAGATCGTGGTACCGCGACACGGAGTCGCCGAACAGCGGGTGCTCTTCGGGCAGTTCCGCGGAGAAGGCGAAGTTCTGTCTTGTCGGTGCGGTCGCCTTCAGGAGAAAGGACTCGGGGCTGGCCGGTCTGTGGACCAGATGGTGCGTACCGAGGAGGGGAGGGGACAAGGGCGGGGAGCAAGGCGGGGAGCAGGTGGAGGAGAAGGAAGGGGACGGTGCGGTAAAGGTGTCCATGGGATGGGGAATCCTTCGCGGCAGTGTCCGGCGGCTCGGCGGAAACGCTCGGGTGTGCGTGCGCTTGACGGGCTGCACGTTGCCCGACTCCGCTGAAGGACCGGGGAAGCCGCACTGAAGTGCCAGGGTCCGGCTCCCCTCGCACCCTGGGCACTCAGCCCGCTTTCTGGGCACTCAGCCCGTTGTGGCCGGTTCTCCGCCGACGATCGGGTGGTCCCGGGCCAGCGGCGCCGCCCCGCTCGCACCGCCGGGTGCTCCGGTCTCGGCGAAGACCTCCCGTTCGGCGGTGAGATAGCCGGCCCACTCGTCGGGCAGGGCGTCGTCGTAGAAGATCGCCTCGACCGGGCACACGGGCTCGCAGGCGCCGCAGTCCACGCATTCGTCGGGGTTGATGTACATCTTGCGCGGACCCTCGTAGATGCAGTCGACGGGACACTCGTCGATGCAGGCCTTGTCCTTGAGATCCACGCAGGGCTGGGCGATGACGTATGTCATGAGGTCTCCACGGTCCAGGTGTCGTTGCCGGTGAGGAGGGCGGCGAGGTCGCCCCTGCCGTACCGCTCCACGGCGGTGTCGAGCTGGTCGGACATCCGGGCGTCGTAGACCGGCCGGGCGACGGACCGGAAGACGCCGATGGGTGTGTGGTGCAGGGTGTCGGGGTCGGCGAGCCGGGAGAGCGCGAAGGCGTTCGTCGGCGACGGGTTGTGCGCGTCGTGGACGAGGATCTGCGACTGGTTCTCCTCGGTGACGGCGACGACCTTGAGGTCTCCGGTCGGCGAGTCCCGTACGACGCCCTTGGCGCCGTCCGCGCCGAAACGGATCTGCTGTCCGTGCTCCAGGCGGATCACCGCTTCCTCCGCCTGCTGACGGTCCTTCAGGACCTCGAACGCCCCGTCGTTGAAGATGTTGCAGTTCTGGTAGATCTCGACCAGCGCGGTGCCGGGGTGCGCGGCGGCTTGGCGCAGCACGCTCGTCAGGTGCTGCCGGTCGGAGTCGACCGTACGGGCCACGAACGACGCCTCGGCGCCGATCGCCAGCGACACCGGGTTGAACGGTGCGTCGAGGGAGCCCATCGGCGTCGACTTGGTGATCTTCCCGACCTCGGAGGTGGGGGAGTACTGGCCCTTGGTCAGCCCGTAGATCCTGTTGTTGAACAGCAGGATCTTCAGGTTGACGTTGCGGCGCAGGGCGTGGATGAGGTGGTTGCCGCCGATCGACAGGGCGTCGCCGTCACCTGTGACGACCCAGACCGACAGATCGCGGCGCGAGGTGGCCAGACCGGTGGCGATCGCCGGGGCGCGCCCGTGGATGGAGTGCATCCCGTACGTGTTCATGTAGTACGGGAAGCGGGAGGAGCAGCCGATGCCGGAGACGAAGACGATGTTCTCGCGGGCCAGGCCGAGTTCGGGCATGAAGCCCTGGACCGCGGCCAGCACCGCGTAGTCACCGCAGCCGGGGCACCAGCGCACCTCCTGGTCGGACTTGAAGTCGCGTACCGACTGCGGAACGTCCGCCTTCGGCACCAGCGACAGTGCCTCAACGGGCATGGACGGCCTCCTTGAGAACGGTGGCGAGCTGCTCGACCTTGAACGGCGTTCCGTCGACCTGGTTGTACGAGTGCGCGTCCACCAGATACTTCGCCTTCAGCAGGGTGGCGAGCTGCCCGAGGTTCATCTCCGGCACCACGACCTTGTCGTACCGCCCGAGGATCTCCCCGAGGTTG
>NZ_FMDK01000252.1 GCF_900091995.1 Streptomyces sp. MnatMP-M17 | reverse complement strand
GGGAAAAAGCCACGACGAGTACGAGCGGAAGCGGCGGGTGCGCTCGTACAGTCGGCGCGGCAGCGTCCGTACGCTCCCTCGTCGCCGCGCTCACCATCGCCACCACCGCCCGGATCGGCCCTCGCGTCGACGGCGTCGCCGAGATCCGCTACCTCGAAGCCGCCACCCGCGCCCCATTGGCCGCCTACGACGACCCCGCCTGGTGTGACCACAGCGAAGCCGCCAACCGCGCCGCCAAAGACGCCCACCTGATGACCGAAGCTCTCGCCACCGTCACCACGGCACTCCTCGGCCTCTTCGCCGCCGCCGGCGTTCTCACCCACCTCCACCCCGTACTGCTACCGCTCCTGCTCGTCGCTGTCGTGCCGCGTGGCTGGGCAGCCGTCCGCGCCGCCCGCGCCGCCTACCTCACCGACCGCCACACGCTCGCCGACCGCCGTCTGCGGCACTCCCTCATGTTCCACACCGCCGGACGGGACAGCGCCCTTGAAGTCCGCGCCAACACCATGCGCAGCTGGCTCCTCGACCGCTTCCGTACCGTCACCTCCCGTCTCGAAAACGCCGCCGCCGAAGTCGGCCGTACCCACGCCCGCTGTCAGATCCTCGGCGACGCCGCCGCCGGAACCGCCACCGCAGGCGTCTATGCCGCCCTCCTGTGGCTCACCGCCGACGGCCACATCCCTCCCGCCACGGCCGGCACCGCCTTCATCGCCGTCCAGACCAGCGGGCGCCTCCTGACCGGTCTCGTCCACGGCGCCAACTCCTCTTACAAGACCGGCCTCTACCTTGACGACTGGGACCGATTCCTCACCGACACCACCGCCCGAACCACCCTCCCCGACGAGCCCCGGCCCGTCCCGCGCAACCCGAAGCTGATCGAAGCCCGGAACGTCACCTTCCACTACCCCGGCAGTGAACTTCCCGCCCTCAAGGGCATCAACGTACGCGTACATCAGGGCGAAGTACTGGCCATCGTCGGTGCCAACGGATCCGGAAAATCCACGCTCGCCAAACTCCTCGCCGGCCTGTACACACCCACCAGCGGCACGGTCACCTGGGACGGCACCGACCTGGCCGCCGTCGACCCCGAACAGGTATGGAACCAACTCGCGATGCTCCCCCAGGACTTCGGCCGCTGGCCCGTCACTGCCCGCGAGAACATCACCCTCGGGCAGGGCCCGCAGGACGACACCGCCATCACCACAGCAGCCCACGCCGCTGGAGCCGACACCGTACTGGCCACCTTCCCCGACGGCCTCGACACCAACCTCGCTCCCTCCTGGTGGGGAGGACGCGACCTCTCCGGCGGGCAATGGCAGCGCCTCGCCGCCGCCCGCGCCTTCTACCGCAACGCCCCTGTCCTGATCTGCGACGAACCCACCTCAGCCCTCGACCCGCTCGCCGAGGAGGCCGTCTACGAACGCATCCGCACCCTCAGCGCCAATCGCACCGTCATCCTCATCACCCACCGCCTCGGCTCCACCCGCACCGCCGACCGGATCATCGTCCTCGACGGAGGCGAGATCACCGAAGAAGGCACCCACCACACGCTCCTTCAGCACAACGGCACCTATACAACGATGTGGCGCGCCCAAGCGCAGACCTACAACGACCGAGCCGCCGCCGAGCGATAGAGCGTGAGCGGGCGACGGATGGACCGGCGAGGGGGATCGGTCCAGACAGAGAGCGTGGCTCGGTGGATCAGTGGATACGTCCCTCGCGGTGACGTCAGGCGGCCTGAGTCTGGTCGTGTACGTCAACGTCGGGCGGCGCGAGCCACACCAGTCGTGGGGAACACTCCTTCGACCGCGGGAAGTACCGCACGGCGTGATCCGGCGCCGTGAGCTGCCATCGCCGTCCGCTCTCGATCTGAGTGACCTCGGCCTTCCCGTCGTCGTACGCCAGCCCCCACGCGACGACCATGGCATCCGCGTCGTCCGTGCCGGCGCAGTACTCGATGACGACGGCGAAGAGCCGGGGCGCGGTGTCACGTACCAATTCGTACAGCTCTCGCCCGAAGTCGAACGGCTCCAGGGCAGGGTCCTGCGGCGATACGGTCATGGGATTCCCCTGTCGGAAGAGGGTGGCACCTGCCCGGCCGAGGCTGGGCATGGCGATGTGAAGGCGCCTTGCGGCGCGGCCAGTTGGAGTGGCCTGACTCACACCGTAGCGACTGATGTAGTATCTAGTCCACCCGTTGGGTGTGGAGTAGCACCCCAGCTCACTCTTATGGGTTCCAATGTATCTGTGTGTACAAACCAGGAGAGGACGGCAATGATGCCCCCGAGCAAGCTCCCGCCAACGATCCGGCAACGGCGCCTGGGCGCCGAGCTTCGGCGCTTGCGTGAACTCGCCGAGATCTCCGCCACCGAAGCGGGTCGGCTGCACGGCACGACGCAGTCGCGGATCAGCAACATCGAGTCCGGTGGCTATCCGGTGAGTGCCGAGCGCGTGCGCACGCTCGCGCGGCTGTACGGCTGCGCGGACCAACCACTGATCGACGAGCTCGCGAGCATGACCGGCGGGCGGACGCGCGGATGGTGGGACGAGTACCGGGGGATCTTGCCGGAACCGCACCTGGACCTTGCGGAACTGGAGCATCACACCCGGCAGATGCGTATCGCCACCACGATTCACATGCCGGGGCTCCTACAGACCACGGAGCATGCCCGAGCTCTGTTCAGGGACGTTGTTCCGCCTTTCGATCCCCCTACAGTCGAGCACCAAGTCTCCTTCCGGATCAAGCGGCAGGCAGTGATCTACGGAGAACAGCCCACGCAACTCACGGCGATCATCCATGAAGCCGCCCTGCGCATGGGGTTCGGGGGCCCGAAGGTGGCTCGTGCCCAACTGGAACATCTGATGGAAATGAGCGAGCATGAACACATCACCGTTCGCGTCACCCCGTTCGGCACCGGCAGCTATCCGAGTTCCGGTTCGGCAATCGTCTATTTCGATGCCGAAGTCCCTCAGCTCGACACCGTGCAGCTTGACACAGACATTTACTCCGGCTATGTAGAGGCACAACCCCAACTCCTCAGGTACCGCGCCGTACTCGACCGGCTTGAGGGAAGCGCCCTCACGCCGGGGGAGTCACGCGACCTGGTTCAGCGCGTGGCCCAGACCTTGTGATTGGCTACTGAACATGTCCAACTACGACTGGCAGAAGTCTTCCTATAGCGGCACGTCAGCCAACTGCATCGACGTTGCAGCCGACGACGGCACGATCAAGCTCCGCGAGAGCGACTCCCCGGACACCATCGTCACCACCACCCCCGAAAAGCTCCGTGCCTTCATCCTCGGTATCAAGGCGGGCGAGTTCGACCACTTCGTCAACGACGCCACTGACATCGCCCCGGACACCGCGTCGCCCGAGCACCCCTCGGGCGCGCAAACCGGCTGATGCGGTACAGGTTCAGCGAAAGCGCAAGCCCGGCAAGCTCGGCCGGAAGGGACAGCGGTTCGGGTTCGCGGCGGAGGGCGCGCTGATGCCTGCGAGCATCGCGAGCTTCTCACGCAGCAGGCCCTGCACCCGGCGCCGCTCTCCATAGGTCCGCAGTCGGCTCCGGCGTGCCTAAAGGAAGTCGGCAGGTGCCCGTGCTTGTTCATGGTACCGAGCAATGCGTCCGGCCCACGATCCCTGCCTGACCTCCTCGGGGTAGGGGTCCGCAGAGGTCCGGCGACCGCGCCGCGCTGCCTCGGCGTGCTGCCTCACCGCAGTGCGTCCACCCTCTTGCCGTTTGGGGTGCGTCCGTACAGGGCCGCCTCCGTGCCCTCCTTTGCGCGGGTGGCCAGTAGGCGGCCCTTTGTGTGGGCCTTGGCTCCGCCTGAGACTTCCAGTGAGGTGAGCTGGTCGCTGCCGGCCGCCAGTACGTACCAGTGGCCGTTCCGGGACTTCCAGAGGACGCCGGCCAGTACCTGGGGCTCGCGGGGGCCGCAGGCCGGGGTGTCTTCCGCGCGGGCCGCGATCGCGGCCGGGGCCGCCTTGCGTTCCGACGGGGCCTGGAACTGGGCCAGGACGCGGCTGCCCGTTCCGTGCCAGGTTTCCGCGCGGGTGCACAGCCAGCGGGCTGTTCCGTTGGACTCGGGCAAGGGCTGACGGGCGTACTCCCAGGAGTTCACGGAGCGCACGCCGTGCGACCGTACCGTCGGCAGCAGACAGGCCGTACGCGCCCAGGCCGCCCGGTCCGCCGCGTCCGAGACGTCCTTCGGTGACGACGGCGGGCCGGACGTCAGCCGGGCCGGGATCAGTTCGCCGAGATCGGTGAGCAGCCGCTCCGTACCGTCGGCGCGCACCTCCAGCGTGTCCCAGGACGCGCAGTCGCGTGCCGTCGCCGGGCTGTCCAGCGGCTCCGTCACGCCGTGCGCGTCACGGCGCAGCGGACGCGCGGATCCGTCGGGATCGAGCAGATCGCGTACGGAGGTCTCCCGCACCCAAGGCGCGGTCAGATAACGGACGTTGCCGTCCGAGCGGCCGAGGACCAGCGCGCCCGAGACCGTCGCGTCCGCGCCGTCGGTCCGCGCGAAGTCGAGCGCCACGGCCGTGCCGTCGGCTGCCGCGCCGTCCGCCCGGCCGGCG
>NZ_FMDK01001116.1 GCF_900091995.1 Streptomyces sp. MnatMP-M17 | reverse complement strand
AGCCCTGGTCCTGTGGCTCCGCGAACCCACCGGGTGATCATTTGTCAGACAGGCCCTAGGAGTGCTGGGCCGCCGGGGTCAGCAGGCCCTCGATCAGCGGGCGGAGCCGGGTGGTGCGCTGCTGGGACGGGATCGTGGCCACCGCGTGCGGCAGGGCCTGGTCCACACCATGGACCACGGAGAGATGCCGCTCGCCCCGGCCGAAGGCCGTATAGACCCATGGGCGGCTCAGCCCCTGGGTCGCATCACCGGGAAGCACCACGACCGCGGTCGGCCAGCGCATCCCCGCCGCCTGGTGCGCGGTGAGCGCCCAGCCGTGCCGTACGGCCGACTCGACACGCTCCCTGGGCACGGTGACCTCCCCGCCCTCGCAGTCGAGCCACAGCCCGTCCTGGTCCGCCGAGACCACGGCGCCCTGGAGCGTCCTGCCGGGCGAGGGTACGTACGCGATCCTGTCGCCCGGGTCGAAGCCGCCGAACCGGCCGGGGCCCGGGTTGAGCCGCTGCTTGAGCGCCGCGTTGAGCGCGCGCGTGCCGGCCGCTCCGCCATGGCCCACGGTGATCACCTGTGTCTCTCCGGCGGCCGTCCCGAAGGCCCGCGGCACCGACTCGGCGACCAACTGGACCGTGCGGTGCACCGCCTCGCCCGCGTCCCGCACCGGAACGATCACGACCTCCCTGCCCGGGGCCTCCACCTGGTTCAGCTCGCCGATGCCGATGCCGGAGACCAGCTCGCCGACCGGTCCCGGGTCGGGCGTACGGGAGGCGATCTGCGGGCACACACGGGCGGCCAGCAGATCGGCGAACACCCGGCCCGCGCCGGCCGACCACAGCACTCCGGGATCCCCGCCGAGCACCAGCCGGGCGCCGTCCGGCAGCGATTCGACGAGCAGCGCGGCCGTCTCCACATCGAGCTGCGGCGCGTCCAGCACCACCAGGAGATCGAGGGCGAACCGGCCGTCCTCGTCCCGCCCGGGGCCCTCCGTACCGGCGAGCAGCCCGGCGACCGTGAC
>NZ_FMDK01000640.1 GCF_900091995.1 Streptomyces sp. MnatMP-M17 | reverse complement strand
GCAGCGGCCCGTCCGTGCTCGACGGCCCGGTCGAACTGGAAGCGCCGGTCGGCACCCTGGGCATCGAGAGCGGCCCTGTGCTCGGCGGCGACGGCATTCTCGGCGGAGGTGACGGCATCGCCGATCTCGACGACACCGAGAGCGAGCGCGGCGGGCTGTTCCGCGCCCGTGAGCATCTGCGTGACTCCGGCGGTGACCCGAGGGACACGCGGGACGCCCGGGACATACGCGAGACACGTGAGGTACGGGACGTGCGCGATGTACGGGATGCGCGCGACGGCGGCCGGGACTTCCGCGACCGGCGTGACGGCCGCGCGGCCCAGGAGCCGCGCGGACTCCACGAACAGCACCAGCAGACCGCGGATCCCGGGCCTCAGCGCTCCGGAGGAGATGCGGTGAGCCTGCCTCGCCGCAAGCCTCCGACACTGGTCGTGGACCGCGGCCGGCGTTTGGACGAGGCGGGCCGTGCGTCTTCCGCACGGGATGCCCGGGAGGCGCGGGAACAGACCGCAGGCGGCACGGGCCGCACCTGGTCCGGCGTACCGGCACAGCCGTCCGTTTCCGGCGCCTCGCGGCCTGCCGGTTCGGGTGCCTCGCGAACCACCGAAGAGGCCCCGCCTCTGCTTGACGGTCTGCCCCGCCGTATCCGGCAGGCCAGCCTCGCTCCTCAGTTGCGGGACATCACGCCGGACCGCTCCTCTGATCAGGCGTCGGCCGCGTCCCACGACACCGAACGGGACGCGGACGAAGTACGCAGCCGTATGGCTTCGCTCCAACGGGGCTGGCAGCGCGGTCGTCGGCAGAACGATGCCGAGGACTCCACCGGCCCCGGCGATACACAAGGAACCACATCGGAGGGGGACGGTCGATGACCGCACCGAACGCCGCAGTACGCAACTCCACCGACCCCAACGGCTCGGGAGAGCTGAACTGGCTCCTCGACGAGCTCGTCGAGCGGGTCGCCAGCATCCGCAAGGCCGTGGTCCTCTCCGGCGACGGCCTCGCCACCGGCACGTCCAAGGACCTCACCCGTGAGGACGGCGAGCATCTCGCGGCCGTCGCCTCCGGATTCCACAGCCTCGCCAAGGGTGTGGGCCGGCACTTCGAGGCGGGCAGTGTCCGGCAGACCGTCGTGGAACTGGACGACGCGTTCCTCTTTGTCACCGCGGCGGGCGACGGAAGCTGTCTGGCCGTGCTCTCCGACGCGGACTCGGACGTCGGTCAGGTCGCCTACGAGATGACGCTGATGGTCAAGCGCGTCGGTGTCCATCTCGGCACGGCGCCCCGGACCGGTCTGCCCGCCGGAGGGTGAGTGGGCTGGGATGAGTGACGCAGGTCAGGATCCGCAGCACTGGTTCGACGGCGAGGCCGGACCGGTAGTACGCCCGTACGCGATGACGCGTGGCCGCACCAGCAGCGGGACGCGCCACCGGCTCGACCTGATCGCGCTCGTCGTCCCCGAACCTGCGGCCGACGATCCCGCCCGGGACCAGACGCTCTCTCCCGAACATGTGGAGATCGTGGAACGCTGTCTCGCCAGCCCCCAGTCGATCGCCGAGCTGGCGGCGAGCCTCGACCTCCCCGTCGGGGTGGTCAGGGTACTGGTCGGCGATCTCGTCGAGAGCGAGATCGTGCATGTAACCCGTCCCGTTCCGCCGGCCGAGCTGCCGGACGTGAACATTCTGCGCGAGGTGATCAATGGTCTACGGGCGCTCTAGCCAGCGGCAGCGTCCGGTCGAGCCGGTGACGCTGAAGATTCTGGTCGCGGGCGGCTTCGGCGTGGGCAAGACCACCATGGTGGGCGCGGTCAGCGAGATCAGACCGCTCCGTACCGAGGAGATGCTGAGCGAGGCGGGCCGGCCCGTCGACGATGTCGACGGCGTCGAGGGCAAGACGACCACCACGGTCGCCATGGACTTCGGCCGGATCACCCTGCGCGAGGATCTGGTGCTGTATGTCTTCGGCACTCCGGGCCAGGACCGCTTCTGGTTCCTCTGGGACGAACTGGCCCAGGGCGCGCTGGGCGCGGTCGTACTGGCCGACACCCGGCGTCTGGCGGACTCGTTCGCGGCGGTCGACTACTTCGAGCGGCGCGCGATCCCGTTCACCGTCGCCGTCAACTGCTTCGAGGGCGCGGGCCTGTTCCCGGCCGAGACCGTACGGGCGGCGCTCGACCTGGATCCCGAGGTCCCGCTGGTGATGTGCGACGCGCGCGAGCGCGAGTCCGTCAAGGAGGTCCTGGTGACGGTCGTCGAGCACGCCATGACGCGCGCGGCGCTGCAACGCGCACAAGCCGTCAGCACCTGAGCGGACGGAGCGGTACGGGCCGAGGCCGCCTCGTACCGCTGCGGCCGTGTGCTCCAGGCCGTGGCCGTACGCCCCGCCCGCAGGCCGGTACGGTACGTCCCGCCCGCGGCCGTACGGTCTGCCGCGGGCGGGCGCGACGGTCTACCGGGCCGCCTCCTCGTGCCAGCCGAAGCTGCGCTCCACCGCCTTGCGCCAGTTGCCGTACTCGCGCTCGCGCACCTCCGCCGCCATCTGCGGTGACCAGTCGGCATCACGCTGCCAGTGCGCCTTCAGCTCGTCCAGATCCGACCAGACACCGGTCGCGAGCCCCGCCGCGTACGCCGCGCCCAGACAGGTCGTCTCCGAGACCTTCGGCCGGATCACCGGTACGCCCAGCACGTCCGCCTGATGCTGCATCAGCAGATTGTTGGCGGTCATCCCGCCGTCCACCTTCAGCGTGGTGATCCGTACGCCCGAGTCCTGGTACATCGCGTCGACCACCTCACGCGTCTGCCAGCTCGTCGCCTCCAGCACCGCACGGGCCAGATGCGCCTTGGTGACATAGCCGGTAAGACCGGTGATCACTCCGCGCGCGTCGGAGCGCCAGTACGGCGCGAACAGCCCGGAGAAGGCCGGTACGACATAAGCGCCGCCGTTGTCGTCCACACTCGCCGCGAGCGGTTCGATCTCGTCGGCACTGCGGATGAGACCGAGCTGGTCACGGAACCACTGCACCAGGGCTCCGGTGATCGCGATCGATCCCTCCAGACAGTAGACGGGCGCCGCCGAACCGATCTTGTAGCCGAGCGTCGTGATGAGCCCGTTCTTGGACGGCACAGGCCGCTCACCGGTGTTGAGCAGCAGAAAACTGCCCGTCCCATAGGTGTTCTTCGCGGTGCCCGTGTCGTAGCAGGCCTGGCCGAAGACCGCCGCCTGCTGGTCGCCGAGCGCGGACGCCACCGGCACTCCGGCGAGCCGGCCGACGGCCGTCCCGTACACCTCGGCCGAGGACCTGATCTCCGGCAGGACGGCCTCGGGCACACGCATCGCCGCGAGGATCGACGGATCCCACTGGAGAGTCTCCAGATTCATCAGCATGGTGCGGGACGCGTTGGTCACATCCGTGACATGTACGCCGCCGTCTGTGCCGCCCGTCAGATTCCAGATCAGCCAGGAATCGATCGTTCCGAAGGCGATCTCGCCGCGCTCGGCGCGCAGCCGCAGACCCGGCACCTCGTCCAGCAGCCAGGCCGCCTTGGGACCGGAGAAATAACTGGCCAGTGGCAGTCCGGTGGTGTCACGGAACCGGTCCTGGCCGTCCTCGCCGCCGAGTTCATGGCAGAGCGCGGAGGTACGGGTGTCCTGCCAGACGATCGCGTTGTGCACGGGTTTGCCGGTCGCGCGGTCCCACAGGACGGTGGTCTCGCGCTGGTTGGTGATGCCCAGCGCGCTGAGCTGATCGGCCCGCAGTCCCGCCCCGTCCAGGGCTCCGGCGACCACGGCCTGGACCTTGGACCAGATCTCGGCGGCGTCGTGCTCCACCCAGCCGGGTTTGGGAAAGATCTGGCGATGCTCGCGCTGGTCGACGGCGACGATCGCGCCGTCGTGGCCGAAGATGATGCAGCGGCTCGAAGTGGTGCCCTGATCGATGGCGGCGACGAACTTCTCCGTCATGACGTCCCCTTGATCGGTCGGTCGGAAAACGGCGTGCGTGAAGCGGCGTACGGTGTGCGACATACGGAAGGCGGCGTACGGCGGCGGTGCCGCTCGGGACCGCGCTCAGAACGCCACGTTGAAGACGATTCCGGCGAGAAGCCCGCCGATGAGCGGTCCGGCCACCGGGACCCATGCGTAACCCCAGTCCGAACTGCCCTTGTTGGGGATCGGCAGCAGCGCGTGCGCGATACGCGGGCCCAGATCGCGGGCCGGATTGATGGCGTAGCCGGTGGGCCCGCCCAGCGACAGACCGATGCCCACGACCAGCAGCGAGACCAGCAGGACGGAGATCCCGGAGCCGTACACACCGGCGTTGCCGGGGAGTTCGCCGATGCCGATGCCCGCGTTCCTGCCGAAGGCGAGAACCGGCAGGACCAGCGCGGTCGTGGCGATCACCTCGGTGACAACGTTGGCCACCGGGCTGCGGACCTCCGGCGCCGTCGCGAAGATACCGAGCGTCGGCTGTGCCGACGCGGCATCGGCGTTGGCCCGGAACTGCGCGTAGTACGTCAGCCAGCACAGCACCGCGCCGAGGATCGCGCCCGTCATCTGCCCGAGAATGTAGAGCGGTACTTTGTCCCACTCGCCCGTGTCGACCGCGATACCGACGGTCACGGCCGGATTGAGATGGCCTCCTGACAGCGGCGCGGAGGTGTACGCGCCCGCCAGCACGCCGAAGCCCCAGCCGAAGGCGATCGCCACCCAGCCGGCGGCCTTCGCCTTGGAGTGGTGCAGTGTGACGGCGGCGCAGACTCCCGCGCCGAAAAGGATGAGTATGGCCGTTCCGATGAACTCACCGACGAATATGTCCCCATTGCTCAAAGCGGCTCCTAGATCTGGCCCGGGGCCGTCCGCCCCGGATCTCCTCGACGAGCGTGCTGAGCGCGCCGACCTGCGGCGCTGACGGCGAAGTGTTCACGGCTCGTGAGGGAGCGTCAAGGTCATTGACAGCAAGCGCTGTTCAGGGACGGTCTTGACACGGACGTGCGGAACGTGAAGTTCCGCGGGCCGGAGCGACGGGCCCACGCGATGGCTCACCGAGGCGCCCGGCGGTGGTCAGCGATGCTCTGCGAGCCACTTCTCCGCGATCTCGGCCAGCTCATGGTCACGGCCCGCCAGCATCATCCGGATCATCTGCACATCGCCGCGCAGCGACCAGGCCGGATGCCCGAAGGAGGCGGGATTGTTCTTCTCGATGAAGAAGTGCGCGGGCCAGGCCGTCCCGTAACCGATCAGCGGCAGGGCCGCCGCATACCGCTTCCGCCCGCGCGCCAGGCCATAGGCGCTGATCACGAGTCCGGTGAGCGTGCCGGTCAGATGGACCCAGCGGGTCGCCGCCTTGGAGTGCATGGCGACGTAGTAGGGCCAGAACTCCTCGTACGAATCAAACTCCTGTTGCGCCATAAAGGCACCGTAACCGCTCATGCGAGAACCGGATACGGGTACTCCCGCGTCCATCTCGGAGACGGGCGGCCGGAGCCCACGGGGGTGGTCCCGGCCGTCCGTCGCCGCTCATTCCGTCGCCCTGCCCTTCGCCGCCGCGTTCCTTCCTGCCGTCAGTTCCGTACGACCGAGCGCCAGGCCACCGGGAAGTCGAAGTAAGTGTCCGGAAACGTCTCCGGCTTATGGGTGAAGTGCCACCACTCCTCGGGCAGATTGGTGAATCCGGCCTCGGCCAGCGTCGCTTTCAGAAGCTGCCGGTTCGCCCGCTGCTCGCCCTGGACCCGGGGATCGTCGGTGTGGCTGAGCGTGTCGAAACAGTCGAAGCCGGTGCCCATGTCCACCGAGTTGTCGGGGAACCGTTCGGCCTTCGGGCCGTAGCAGGGAGCCAGCCTCTCGCCCGGCAGGTACGGCCGGGTCGGCCGGGCCGGTAGCTTCACGAGCGTGAGATCCACCGTGCTGCCTCTGCTGTGTCCCGACTTCTCCGCGATGTAACCGTCCTCGAACAGCCGCGACTTGTCGACGCGCGGATAGAACTCCGTCTTCATCCGCTCGTCCTGGAGATCCTTCGCCCAGCGCACGAAGTGATCGACGGCCCGCTGCGGCCGGTAACAGTCGTACACCTTCAGCGAGTAGCCCTGCCTGAGCAGACGGGACTGTGCTTGGCGGAGCGCCTCGGCGGTGGAGCGCGTGACGATACAGACCGGCTGCCGGTAGCCGTCCACGGGCTCGCCCAGGAAGTTGTGCGGAGTGGGATAGCGCATCTCCTGGATGATCGTCGGCGCGACCGAGCGCAGGGCCACGAACTCCTTCGGCGCGGAGGGCTCCGGCACGGACGCCTCGGGTACGGCCTGGGCGGCGGGTGCGGGCGCGGTGACGGTGAACAGCACGGAGGCGGCCGAGGCGGCCAGGACACGGAGCATGGACTGAAGTCTTGTCATGGGCACCTTCGTCTATCAGCTCCGGGGACCAAGGGAAAGAGTGATCGGATACAGTCCGCGCGTGTCCGAGCCCCAGCACGTATCAGACAAGCACGTATCAGAACCGAGGAAGAGGCCCGTGCCGTTCTCCCACTGCGGAAGCTGCGGCACGCCCTATCCGTCGACGGCCGGCTGGCCCCGTGTCTGCGCGGCCTGCGGCGCCACCGCCTACCGCAATCCGCTGCCCGTCGCCATCGCCCTGGCACCGGTGACGGACGACAACGGCGGCGGACTGGTCGTCATCACCCGCACCATCGAGCCCGAGTACGGCGGGGTCGCCCTGCCCGGTGGATTTATCGACCATGGCGAGGACTGGCGGCACGCGGTCGTAAGGGAGTTGCGCGAGGAGACCGGGATCGAGGCGGACAGCGCGGACGTACGGCTGGCCGACGCGCTCAGCTCGCCAGGCGGCCATCTGCTGCTCTTCGGTCTGCTTCCGGAGCGCCGGGCCGGTCAGCTGCCGCCCTCCCGGCCCACGGAGGAGACATCGGGCTGGCACCTTCTGCGCGCGCCGGCACAGCTGGCGTTCCCGCTGCACACCGAGGCCGTACGGTCCTGGTTCGCGGGCCGCTACGACACCGCCGGAGGCGCCTGACACGAGGGACCTCCGGCGGCGAGGGACCCCGGTGCCCGGCACCACCCTTTCCGCCCTCATCTCACCGTCCCCTGACCCGTACCGGCCACTCCGGCTCCACCGGCCCGTTCTCCGTCACCCGTGATACCCGGACCTCACCGTTCACCATCCGCGAGGTGTACCGCTCCACCTCCGCCCGACCCCAGCCGTCGCCAGGGTCCCGCACCACCAGACCGCCGCCCGCGCGTCCCGCCGCCGGAGCCCATGCCTCCAGCTCCGGGCCGCCGTCCGCGCCCTGTACGGGGATCACCGCACCCGCCCGCGCCATTACTGGGATACGGGAGCGCGGCGCGTCCAGCAGCACCTGACCGGGCCCGTCATACGCCCGCTCCGTGGCCGTGTCGTACCACCGTCCGCGCGGCAGACGCACCGCCCGCCGGTCCGCACCGCGCTCCAGCACCGGTGCGACCAGCAGCGCGTCCCCGAGGAGGAACGCGTCCTCGCAGTCACGCAGCGCCCGGTCCTCCGGAGCGCCCCACCACAGCGGACGCGCGTACGGCGCGCCGGTGAGCCGGGCGAGCTGGGCGAGAGTCACGAAGTACGGCCGCAGCCGCTCCCGTTCGACCAGCGCGGCCCGCGCGTGTGCCAGCACCTCAGGGCCGAACTCCCACGGCTCCCTGCGTCCCGCGTCGATCGCCGCGTGCGTACGGAACAGCGGCAGATACGCGCCGAGCTGGAACCAGCGCAGATACAGCTCGGGCGACGGACTGCCGTCGAAACCGCCCACATCGGGGCCCGAGTACGGCACTCCGCAGAGCCCGAGGCCCAGCACCAGCGAGAGCGAGGCCCGCAGTCCCGGCCAGCCCGTCGACACATCGCCGGACCAGGTGCCTCCGTACCGCTGCATACCGGCCCAGCCGGAACGCGAGAAGAGGAACGGACGCTCGTCCGGCCGCAGCCGTCGCAGGCCCTCGAAACCGGCCCGCGCCATGGTGAGTCCATACACATTGTGGGCCTCACGGTGGTCTCCGCCTCTACCTTCCAGCCGGTGCCTGGCCGAACGCGGCAGCGTCGTATCGCCGAACGGAGCGAAGGACACCGGCTCGTTCATGTCGTGCCACACGCCGGCGAAGCCCTGCGCCAGCCGCTCCTTGTACAGACCGCCCCACCACTCGCGCACCGCCGGATCCGTGAAGTCCGGATAGACGCACTCGCCCGGCCATACGACGCCCTGGACATCCCGTCCCCGCGCGTCCCGTACGAACGCTCCGGCCGTGGCGCCGCTGTCGTACACCGCGTTGCCGGGCTCCGCCTTCACGGCGGGATCGACGATCGACACCAGCCGTACGCCGTCCGCGCGCAGCTCCTCCGCCAGTCCCGGCAGATCCGGGAAGTGCTCACGGTCGACGGTGAAGACCTGATGCGCGTCATAGTGATCGATGTCGAGATGGACCGCGGAGAGCGGCAGCTCACGCTCCCGGTAGCCGGCGACGATCCGCCGCACCTCCCGCTCACTGCCGAAGCCCCAGCGTGCGTGCTGCGGACCGAGCGCCCAGGACGGCGGGGGAGTGGGCGCGCCGGTCAGCGCCGTCCAACTGTGCAGCACCCGCGCGGGCGTGCCGGTCATCACCCAGCAGCGCAGCGGCCCGCCGTCCATCCGCAGCTCGCTCGTGCCGGGCCGGTCGTGCCCCGAGCCCTCGCCCTCCTCGCCCTCCCGCAGGGTGACCCGGCCGTCCCAGGAGTTGTCGTGGAACGCGAGATGCGTCCCGCCGTCGGCCACCACGAGCTGGACCGGCATCGTCACATACAGCGGATCGTCCTCGGGACCGAAGTCTCCGCCGGGATCGGTGTTCCACAGCCGGTACGTACCGTCCCGCAGCCGTGGCCCCGACGCCCGTCCGCCCAGCCCGAAGAACCGCGCGTCCGCGGCCACCTCGGTGCGCTGCACCCAGCGCGCCGGACCGCCGCCGACCGGCTCCCACCAGCGCGGCGGCAGCTCCCGGCGCAGCACCACACCGCCCGGTGTACGGACCTCCACACCGCCGTGGCGTGAGACCGCCACTGTCATCCGCTCCGACACCACCCGCCAGCCGCCGTCGGTGTCCGGCTCCAGCCCGGCCCGGGTGTCCGGCTCGGGCGGTGCGTCGGCGAGCGCGTACGAGGGCAGCGGCTCGGCGCCGTCCCAGCCCCAGAACACGGCGCCGCCCACCGTCACACACACATGCAGCTCCGCGCGCGCGA
>NZ_FMDK01000188.1 GCF_900091995.1 Streptomyces sp. MnatMP-M17 | reverse complement strand
AAGGACGTACTGGCGGTTCCGGCGGCGGGCCGGCCCCGGCGCACGGTGGCCGAGCTGCTGCGCGAACCGCTGCTGGTGCCCGAGACACTGACGGTCGACCGGCTGCTGGACCGGCTGTCGGGCGGCGCCACCATGGCCGTCGTCATCGACGAGTACGGCGGGACGGCGGGGGTCGTGACATTGGAGGACATCGTGGAGGAGGTCGTCGGCGAGGTACGCGACGAGCACGATCCGCAGGAGACCGCCGATCTGGCCCCGGTGGGCGAGGACGCGGAGGGCAGGGCGCTCTGGTCGGCGGACGGCGCGGCGCGCGCGGACCAGTTGCGGACCGTCGGTCTGCGGATGCCCGAGGGACCGTACGAGACGCTCGCCGGGCTCGTCGCCACCGAGCTGGGCCGTATCCCGGCCGAGGGCGACCGTCTTGCCCTGAACGGCTGGCTGCTGGAGGTCGTGGACGCCACGGGCCGGCGCGCGGCCCGGCTGCTGCTCCACGCGCCGGTGAAGGTGGCCGAGGCGGACGGCGAGCACGGGGAGTACGGGGAGTACGGAGAGGATGGGGCATCCGCGTGATCATCGCGATCCAGCTCTTCGTCGGTCTGCTGACTCTGGTCGTCAACGCGTTCTTCGTCGCGTCCGAGTTCGCGCTCGTCTCCGTACGGCGCAGCCAGATCGAGCCGGAGGCCGAGGCGGGCAACCGGCGGGCGCGCCGTGTCATCTGGGGTCTGGAGCATGTGTCGGCGCTGCTGGCGGCGGCCCAGCTCGGCATCACGCTCTGCACGCTGGTGCTGGGTATCGTCGCCGAGCCCGCCATCGCGCGTCTGCTGGAGCCGTTCTTCAACGCCGTCGGGATGCCGCACGGTCTGGTGCATCCGGTCTCGTTCGTGATCGCGCTCGTCCTGGCGACCTATCTGCATATGCTGCTCGGCGAGATGGTGCCGAAGAACGTCGCCCTCGCGGGCCCCGCGCGGGCCGCGCTGCTGCTCGGTCCGCCGCTGGTGGCACTGGCACGGGCGCTGCGGCCGGTGATCTTCACCGTCAACGCCTTCGCCAACGGTCTGCTGAAGCTGCTGCGCGTGGAGACCAGGGACGAGGTGACGGCGACCTTCTCCGACGACGAACTGTCCCGTCTGGTCACGGACGCCGGCCATGCCGGGCTGCTCGACGACCGTGCCACCGAGCGGCTGCACGATGCGCTGGAGCTCGGGCGGCGGCCGGTGAGCGATGTGGTGATGCCGCTGGAGCAGGTGGTCTCCGTACGGCTCGGAGTCACGCCCGAGGAGCTGGAGAGCCTCTCGGCGCGGTCCGGTTTCTCGCGCTTCCCGGTGGTGGACACCACACGGCGGATCCTCGGCTATCTCCATGTGAAGGACGCCCTGGACGTGGCGCCGATCGACGAGCCGTTCCCGGTCTCCGCGATGCGCGCGGTCGCGCGGGTACGGGCGGCGACACCGATGGACGACGTACTGACCGCGATGCGCCGCAGCCGGACCCATCTCGCCGCCGTCCTGGACGAGGACGGCAGGCTGGAGGGCCTGGTGACCATGGAGGACGTCCTGCGCCAACTGGTGGGCAGACACGCGTGAGGGCCGGGACGCCCGGGAGCCGTCCAGGGCGGTCCAGGGCCACTCGGGGCCGGGGAACGGCCGTACGTACCGCACGGTACGATCGGCTCCGCCATGGAGATGAATGCCAACTACACCAGCCTTGTCGCGGTCGGTGACTCCTTCACCGAGGGCATGTCCGACCTCCTCCCCGACGGCTCGTACCGCGGCTGGGCGGATCTGCTCGCCGGACGTCTCGCCGTCCGCGCTCCGGGCTTCCGGTACGCGAATCTCGCCGTACGCGGCAAGCTCATCGGCCAGATACTCGACGAGCAGGTGGACACCGCCGCGGCGATGTCGGCGGATGTGGTGACGCTGGTCGGCGGACTCAACGACACCCTGCGGCCCTCGTGCGACATGGGCCGCGTCCGGGGACTGCTCACCGAGGCCGTGGAACGGCTGGCGCCGTCGTGCGGACAGCTCGTACTGATGCGCGGCCCTGGCCGCGACGGCCCGGTGATGGAACGTTTCCGGCCGCGCATGGAGGAGCTGTTCAGCCATATCGACGAGCTGGCGGCCCGGCACGGCGCGCTGGTCGTGGATCTGTACGGGGCCCGGGCGCTCGGCGATCAGCGGCTGTGGGACACGGACCGGCTCCATCTCACCGCGGAAGGCCACCGCCGGGTCGCCGAGGCGGTCTGGCAGACGCTGGGACTGCCGGCGGAGGACGACTGGCGCGCGGAGCTGCCGCCGGCCGAGCCCGTACGGTGGCTGACACGGCGGGCCGAGGACGCGCGCTTCGCACGGCGGCATCTCGGCCCATGGATCGTCCGCCGCGTGACAGGCCGCTCCTCCGGCGACGGCAGACCGGCCAAGCGCCCGGAGCTGCTCCCGTACGAGGTGCCGGTGCTGAGCCCGTCCGGCGACTGAGGGCACGGTACGGCTGCCCGTCCGGAGCTGGCCTGCGCGGACCGCCCGGCGTCGGCCTGCGCGGACCGCCAGTAGAATCAGCTCACGTGACCGTGTCTGCGAAGCCTCGCATCCCCAATGTCCTTGCCGGCCGCTACGCCTCGGCGGAGCTGGCCGTGCTGTGGTCCCCCGAGCAGAAGGTACGGCTGGAGCGTCAGCTCTGGCTGGCGGTGCTCCGGGCGCAGCGGGACCTCGGGATCGAGGTCCCCGACGCGGCGCTCGCCGACTACGAGCGGGTGCTCGACCAGGTCGACCTGGCGTCGATCGCCGAGCGCGAGAAGGTCACCCGGCACGATGTGAAGGCGCGGATCGAGGAGTTCAACGCCCTCGCCGGTCATGAGCAGGTGCACAAGGGCATGACCTCGCGCGATCTGACCGAGAATGTCGAGCAGCTCCAGATCCGGCTGTCGCTGGAGCTGATGCGGGACCGTACGGTCGCGGTGCTGGCCCGGCTCGGGAAGCTGGCGGGCGAGTACGGCGAGCTGGTCATGGCCGGCCGCTCGCACAATGTCGCCGCGCAGGCCACCACGCTCGGCAAGCGTTTCGCGACGGCCGCCGACGAGCTGCTCGTGGCGTACGGACGGCTGGAGGATCTGCTCGGCCGCTATCCGCTGCGCGGGATCAAGGGACCGGTCGGTACGGCGCAGGACATGCTCGATCTGCTGGGCGGCGACACGGCGAAGCTGGCGGAGCTGGAGCGGCGGATCGCGGGCCATCTCGGCTTCGCGCAGGCCTTCACCTCGGTCGGCCAGGTGTATCCGCGCTCGCTCGACTATGACGTGGTGACCGCGCTGGTACAGCTCGCCGCCGCGCCGTCCTCAGTCGCGAAGACAATCCGGCTGATGGCCGGGCACGAGCTGGTCACCGAGGGCTTCAAGCCCGGCCAGGTCGGCTCCTCCGCCATGCCGCACAAGATGAACACGCGCTCCTGCGAGCGGGTCAACGGGCTGATGGTGATCCTGCGCGGCTACGCGTCGATGACCGGTGAGCTGGCGGGCGACCAGTGGAACGAGGGCGATGTCTCCTGCTCGGTGGTCCGCCGGGTGGCGCTGCCGGACGCGTTCTTCGCCTTCGACGGGCTGCTGGAGACGTTTCTGACGGTGCTGGACGAGTTCGGCGCGTTCCCGGCGGTCGTGGCGCGCGAGCTGGACCGCTATCTGCCGTTCCTCGCCACGACGAAGGTCCTGATGGCCGCCGTACGGGCCGGTGTCGGGCGTGAGGCCGCGCACGAGGTCATCAAGGAGCACGCGGTGGCGTCGGCACTGGCGATGCGCGAGCAGGGCGCGGAGCGCAACGAACTGCTCGACCGGCTGGCGGCCGACGAGCGGATCCCGCTCGACCGCGCGGCGCTGGACGCGCTGATGGCGGACAAGCTGTCCTTCACGGGCGCGGCGGAGGACCAGATCGCGACGGTGGTGTCCCGGATCGAGGAGATCGCCAAGCAGCACCCGGAGGCGGCGGCGTACGCACCGGGCTCGATCCTGTGACGACGAGCGGGACCGACACGATCGTCGCCGCGGACGTCGTCATCACCTGCCCCGGCCGTAACTTCGTCACGCTCAAGATCACCACGGCCGAGGGACTGGTCGGCTGGGGCGATGCCACGCTCAACGGCCGTGAACTCGCCGTCGCCTCCTATCTCCGTGACCATGTCGCGCCGCTGCTCATCGGCCGCGATCCGGCGAGGATCGAGGACACCTGGCAGTACCTCTACCGAGGCGCCTACTGGCGGCGCGGTCCGGTGACCATGACCTCCGTCGGCGCGGTGGACCTCGCTCTGTGGGACATCAAGGGCAAGGCCACCGGACAGCCCGTCTACCAGCTTCTCGGCGGCGCGGTCCGCGACCGGATCCTCTGCTATACCCATGCCAGTGGCTGGGACGTACCACGGCTCCTCGACGCGGTCGACGCCCAGCGCGAGCGCGGCTTCCGCGCGGTGCGGGCGCAGAGCGGTGTGCCCGGTCTCGGCACGGTGTACGGCGTGAGCGAGAACGCTCCCGGGCACGAGCAGGCTGCCGGGCACAGGCAGGCCTCCGGGCATGAGCAGCCGGACAGGCACGGCCCGGGGCCGCAGGAGGAGATCTGGGACACCGACGCGTATCTCCGGCACGCGCCCGAGATGCTCGCGGCGGTCCGCGAGCATGTGGGACCCGAGCTGAAGCTGCTGCACGACGTACACCACCGGCTCACTCCCGGCGAGGCGGCCCGGCTCGGCAAGGCGCTGGAGGCGGTGAACCTCTTCTGGCTGGAGGATGTGACTCCGGCGGAGAACCAGGAGGTGCTGCGCCATGTCCGGCGGCACACCACCGTGCCGCTGGCGATCGGCGAGGTGTTCAATACCGTCTGGGAGTGCCAGACGCTGATCACCGAACAGCTCATCGACTTCGTCAGGACCTGTGTGACGCACGCGGGCGGGATCAGCCATCTCCGGCGGATCGCGGCGCTGGCCGAGCTCTGGCAGGTACGGCTCGGCCCGCACGGCCCTTCGGACATCTCACCGGTGGCGCTGGGCGCGTCGCTCCATGTCGGGCTGTCGACACCGAACTTCGCCATCCAGGAGTACATGGGGTACGAGCCGGTCGTCCACGAGGTGTTCCGCCACGCGTGGAGTTACGAGGACGGCCATCTGCACCCCGGGGACGAGCCCGGTCTCGGGATCGAGGTCGACGAGGCGCTGGCCGCGCGCTTCCCGTACGAGCCCGCCTGTCTGCCCGTCGCCCGACGGCGCGACGGCTCGATGACGGACTGGTGAGGATCGCTTCGGCGGACGGTGCGTGCGCCGGCCGCCTGGTGGGAGACGGCACGCGACTGACGGCCCACGGCTGACGACTGACGGCCCGTCAGCGGCCCCCGGTCCGCCACAGAGGGAAAACCCGGGGGCCACGGACGGGCCATGGCTCAGCGCCTCAGTCCGCCACGTACGTCAGTCCGCCACGTACGTCAGTCCGCCGCGCGCGTCAGCCGTACGACCGGAATGTCCCTGTCCGTCTTCTTCTGGTACTCGTCGTACTGCGGGAACAACTCCACCAGTCCCGGCCACACCCGGGCCTTCTCCTCCGGTGACAAGGTCTCCGCCCGCGCGGCGAAGCGCTCGGCGCCCACCCGCAGCCGTACGTCCGGGTTCGCCTCCAGATTGAGGAACCACAGCGGATGCTCGTCGGCACCGCCCTTGGACGCCACGAGCAGATAGCCGTCGCCGTCACGGCCGTAGATCAGTACGGTGCGCCGCCACTGGCCGGTTCGCCGGCCGCGGTAATCCAGCAGCAGACACGGCGCGCCCTGCACCTCCGCGCCGAGGGCACCGTTGGACTCCTCGTACGTCTTCGCCTGTTCGGCCACCCAGCCCGTGGGACTGATCACCACAACTTCGTCCTGCGCCATCCCGGCTCCTCCGCCTCTTGCGTCGCCAACACGCCCCAGCCTAATCAGCCCGAGCAACTCACCGGTCAGCCCGGAGTCCTCGCGACTCGCCGCACCGTCAACCACCGAGTAGCATCCGCCAAACACGCACGAGCTGGGAGGACATACCGTGGGGCGGCTGACCGGCGGAGACCCTTCTCTCCTGCGGCGGATCAACTCGGCCGTGGTGCTGCACGCCCTGCGCGGCGCCGGTCCTCTCACCCTCACCGATCTGACCCGGATCACGGATCTGTCCCGCCCGACCGTCGAGGGCGTGGTGGAAGGGCTGATCGAGACGGGCCTGGTCGTGGAGTGTGCGCCGGAGGAGGGCGAGACACGTAAACAGGGCCGTCCCGCACGGCGGTTCCGGTTCCGCGCCGAGGCGGGCCATCTGCTCGGCATCGAGATCGGACCGCACCGGATCGCCGCGCTGCTCTCCGGACTGGACGGCAGGATCATCGGCGCCGGCGCGCGTGAGGTCTCGGAGAAGGCCGACGCGGACGAACGGCTGGACCGGGTACGGCTGGTCGTCGCCGATGTCCTGCGGCGCACCGGTGTGCCGCGCGGCTCCCTGCGGGCGGTGGGCGTCGGCAGTCCCGGCATCGTGGAGGCCGACGGCACCGTACGGCTGGGCACCGCGCTCCCTCAGTGGACCGGGCTGGCGCTCGGTGAGCGGCTGCGCCGCTCGTTCCGATGTCCCGTCCTGGTGGAGAACGACGCCAACGCGGCGGCGGTGGCCGAACAGTGGAAGGGCGCCGCCACCGACTCCGACGACATCGTCTTCGTACTGGCCGGGCTCAGTCCCGGCGCGGGCGCCATGATCGGCGGCCGGCTGCACCGCGGGTTCGGCGGAGCCGCGGGCGAGATCGGCGCGCTGCATCTGCTGGGCCGCGATGTGACGCCCGAGAAGCTGCTGTCGACGACGGACGAGCCGCTCCATCCGCTCGACGAGCACGCGGTGGCGAAGGTCTTCGCCCATGCCAAGGAGGGCGACATACGCGCCCAGGCGGCCGTCGAGCGGTTCATCCAGCGGCTGGTGCACGATGTGGCGGCGCTGGTGCTGGCGCTGGACCCGGAGCTGGTGGTGATCGGCGGCTGGGCGGCCGGACTCGACGGCGTACTGGATCCGCTGCGCGGCGAACTCTCCCGCTACTGTCTGCGCCCGCCACGCGTGACGCTCTCGCTGCTCGGCGAGGCGGCGGTGGCGACGGGCGCGCTGCGACTGGCCCTGGACCATGTCGAGGAGCAGCTCTTCGCGGTGGAGAGTACGGTGACGTCCCGCCGGGACCGGTGAGGGCGCCCGGCTTCAGGACGCCCTGCGCTCCTGCGGGTGGTCGCTGATCTCCAGGTCGCCCGACGCGCCGAAGGTCAGCCGGCAGGTGTCCGCGCGGTACGTCGCCACCGAGACCGCGGCCGTACGGCCGTCCACGACATAGCGCGTCGTGACCACGAGCACCGGAGCGCCCGGCAGCCGGTCCAGCGCCTTGGCGTCGTCCGCGCGCGCGGAGCCCAGCTCCACCGCGCGGTCCTGGCCGTCGAGGCAGAGCCGCTGAAGCTCGCGCAGCACGCTGCGGGCGCGGGCCGGGCCGGACGGCGCGTCGATCGCCGACAGCGCGGGCACGGACGAGGACGGTACGTAGAGCAGTTCGGTCGCGACGGACTGGCCGTGCGTGACCCGGATCCTGCGGACCGTGTGGACCTCTTCGCCGGTCTCCGTCTCCAGCAGCCGGGCCACTCCGGCGCCGACGGGCGCCATGGCGCAGTCGATCGGCTGCCAGGCGTCCTGGGCGGCACCCGGCCACTCGTGCTGGGCTGTCGAGACGTCCACACCGACCCTCGGCGGCGCGACGGTCGTGCCGACACCGCGGCGGCGCTGGAGCCGGCCTTCCAGTTCGAGCTGTTCGAGCGCCTGCCTCAGCGTGGCGCGCGCGACTCCGAAACGAGCGGCCAATTCACGCTCGTTGGGCAGGATCTCGCCCACCGCGAAGTCGGAGTCGAGTGCTTCACCGAGAACGGTCTTGAGGTGCCAGTACTTAGGCTCCGGCACTGTTTCAAGCTGCGTGGTCCCCACCCTGATCCTCCGCAATCGCCGTGTCCCGGCGGGTTTTCCGTGCAATGTTTATTAAAGGTTCCTGCACTAACTAGCGACGATAGGACCGCCCATCCAGTTGGTCAAGACCAATCCTGCTTCGGTCACCGAGAGAAGTCACTCCCGGACTCAGGGTGTTCACAGTACGTTCGTACACCGGTGAGGCGCAGGTGACAACGGAGTCCCGCGGCCGGAATGGACACGGGACTCCGTAACGTGTGGAGCGGCGAGCAGGGCTTACAGGGCGGGCCGCCCTGAAACCACTCCAGCGAGCTTGTCCGGATTCCGCATGATGTGGACGGACCGCACCGCACCGTCGGCGATCTCCAGTTGAAGGACGAGATCCGGCTTTCCGTCGCTGAGGACCAGCAGGGCCACGGCGCCGTTGATCTCCACGATCCGGCGTTCGTAGCGGGCCGCGTCGCCCGCGACGGCGATGAAGAACCGCGCCACCTTGTCGGCGCCCTCGACGATCCGCAGCGGCGCCTTGGCCTTGCCGCCACTGTCACCCACGAGCCGGACGTCCGGCGCCAGCAGACCGATGAGGGCCTCCATGTCACCGCCGCCGGCCGCCGCGAGGAACCGCTCGGTGAGATCGCGGCGCTCGGCGGGATCCACGTCGTAACGAGGTCTGCGCTCCTCGACATGGCGGCGGGCCCGGCCCGCGAGCTGACGGACGGCCGCCTCGCTCCGGTCCAGTACGGCGGCGATCTCGGCGAACGGAAAGCCGAATGCCTCGCGCAGAACGAACACCGCGCGCTCCAGCGGCGAGAGGGACTCCAGGACGACCAGCACGGCGAGCGAGACCGAATCGGCGAGCACGGCACGCTCGGCCGTGTCGGACGCGGCCGGACCGTAGTCGGTGACGACCGGCTCCGGCAGCCAGGGCCCCACATAGGCCTCACGCCGCGACTGGGCCTGGCGCAGCCGGTCGATGGCGAGCCGGGTGGTGATCCGTACGAGATAGGCGCGCGGATCGCGGACATCCGCACGCCCTTCCCCGCTCCAGCGCAGCCATGCCTCCTGCACCACGTCCTCGGCGTCGGCGAACCGGCCGAGCATGCGGTAGGCCACTCCGGTCAGTACGCTCCGGTGCCTTTCGAATACAGCGGTTTCATCGGGTTCGCCAGTTCCGTCAGTTCCGTCAGCTTCGTCGGTGCTCGTCGTCTCGGTCGCCACCGTCCCATCCCAGCCCAGTGTTTGTCGGCTGTCCAGGTGACGCGCGCGCGGCCGTACGCTCGGCGAGGCTCGGCGGGGCGGTCGGTTGTTCATACGGGGTTCGCGCGGTGGCTGCCGCCAGCGACTAGGCATGGCACGACAGCCCGGCATCCACCTGCCCAGGAGACTCATCGATGTCGAACAGCCCCAGCAACAACCCCGATCCGTCCCCGGCCACCGACACTCCCGCCTCCGCCGGCGGCGCGAACTC
>NZ_FMDK01000239.1 GCF_900091995.1 Streptomyces sp. MnatMP-M17 | reverse complement strand
CAGCCCTGGTCCTGTGGCTCCGCGAACCCACCGGGTGATCATTTGTCAGACAGGCCCTAGAGCTGGTGTTCGTCGGCCGTCGTCTCCTCCTGCTTTCGTCAGCGTTGAGCGTACGCACCGTCCGGGTGGCTGCGGATACGGCGAGGGCCGCCCCGTGCTGGTCGGCGTGGGGCGGCCCTGGTGCGGTGCCGGTCAGGTCCCGGCGAGACGGTTGGAGAGGCCCAGGGCGGCGGTGGCCACCCCGAGGGCGGCGCACAGGCCGGTGACCTCGTAGAGGGTGGGGCGGACCAGGCGTGGCCAGGTGTCCGGGGCGTTGGGCCATGTGGCGAGGAGGACCTCGGTGGTGGGCAGGCCCAGGTGGGCGGTGATGTTCCAGCCTGCGGGGGAGGCGGGTTCCCAGTGCAGGCGGATGCGGCCGGGAGGGAGTTTCGGGGTGTCCGCCGGGAGCCAGGTGATGTCGAGCGGCCCGTCGGGCAGCGAGGAGATGCTCTGGACGAGGGCTCCGCGTACTTCGGCCGGCATGGGCCGCAGGGCGAGGCCGAGCAGTGGGCGCGGAGGGGAAGGCGGGTGTTGTGGCGGGATACAGACCTCCTGAGCAGGGCGGAAGCGGCTGGGTCAGGACCAGTTGAGGGCGTCGCGGACGGGGGCGGGGAGGTACCCCTCCTGGCCGTCCTCGGCGATGAAGACCACGCCGTCGCGTTCGATGACGTCTTCGGCGATGAAGTGGGTGAAGGGCCAGTCGGGGTTGACGGCGAGCCGGACGGGCAGGCCGGGGTCCATGGTCTGGAGCTGGCGGATGAGGTGGCCGACGGTCAGGTGTTGTGGCAAGGGAACCTCCGGAGGGCGACGCGGGCAGGACGGACGTGCTGGCGCGGGCGTTACTGCGGGTCGATGCGGAGCAGGTTGCGCAGCACTTCCGGGCCGGGGCTGTCCTCCTTCTGGTGGGTGTCGAGGTGTCGTCTGCGGCATTCGTTGACGTAGCCCTTGCCGGGGTGCTTGATCTCCCAGGTGCCGCAGGAGCAGACGGCCTGGGAGTAGAAGCGGCCGGGGCACTCGGGGTGACGGGGTTTGCCGGTGACGGTGTGCTTGTGCTCGGGCGGGCAGATCGAGTCGTCGGCGTGGTGGTTGGTCAGCGGAGCGCGGTATGGCAACGGGTGTTCCTCCCGGTCGGGGTGGGGGCCGGCCGGCTCGACGTCCGGACCGGCGGGCAGGTGGGGCGGGATCAGTCGGACAGCCGGTAGGAGCGCATCGGGTTCTCGGTCTCCAGCACCACCAGGCCGTCCTTGACCAGGCGGGTGAGAGACCTGCCGACTGTCCGGTCGCGAAGTCCCAGGGCCCGGCCTATCTGGCGCGTACGGGCACCAGGGGCCTTCGCGAGATGGGCGACGATCCGTGCGTCGCGGCGCAGGGAGTCCTCTCGCAGGTCGTCGAGGGTGAGGAGGGTGCCGCTGGCGGTGACCGCGAGGCTGAGCACGAAGGTGAGGGTGTCCGGCGCGGTGGTGACCGTGCTGATGACGCCGAGGCCCGCGATGGCGGGACCGGGAAGCCTGTTGAGGTCGAACGCGAGCTTCACGGGATCCTTCCGAGAGACGGTGAGGAACAACGGCCCGGCAGGGAGCCAGGCCGCCGGGGGATGTCAGCGAAGAGGGCTGGCGACAAGGGCGGCGAGGAAGCCAGCGACGGCCTCGGAAGGGGTGTCGGGGCCGAACTCCTGGACCCAGGGCTCTCCTTCGGCGGGGTCGACCCTGACTTGCCAGACGATGTCGCGCTTCCACGCGGACGGGTCTTCGGGGAGCCAGCCGACGTAGACGCGCCGGTCCGGGCTGGTGCAGTGCACGTTGGCCTCCGGGGTGTCGACCATCGCCCAGCCGAGCCCCCCGAGCAAGTCAAGGACAGGGCCCGCACAGTGGTCGCTGGAGAGCCACGCGCGGTCCTCCACGGCAGGGCGGACGACGTTGGGCAGGAGGGTGCTGGAGGTGTTCACGGTGGGACGGTCCCTTCGTTGACCTGCGGGTTTTCCCGACGTCCGTACGTTGACATGCGGTGTGCCGAGGTACGTAGTCGTTTCCCGGGGGAGGGTGTCTGCCGTGGGTGAACTGGCCGCCGAAGGGCGTCCGGCCAGGTCGGTGAATGCATCGTCTGCGGCGTGCCGTACAGGAGCCGGAGTGACGACGTGGCCGAACACGCCGGTACGAGAGCGGCGCCTGGCTGGGGCGCAGGTGCCGTGCGTACGGGCAGCCGTGGACGCCGGACGGCATCGCTGTCGTCATCGACGGCCAGTGGGCCGTGCATGCAAAACGGCGGGCGGCGAGAGCCTGGGCATCGTGAGAGAAGCACCCCTGTGCGGGGCGCCGTTGGTCGGCGTCGGCCGCCGGTCTCTTCCCGCGTCGCGGTGCTTCGCTGAACTACGTGGTAGCGGCCTTCTGTTTGGGGCCCTCGCTTTTGTTTCGCTCGGGTTGATTATGGCCAAGTGGCTCCGCGCGCACGCGATGTGACGTAGCGTGCTGTTGAGCTGGCGTCGGCCACCTCTCGCCCGCTCGGCATGCATCACCGTCGGCACACGCCGAGCCTCTGGTGCCGTGCGAATGAGAGGTGGATATGAGTCGTAGCAGGCCGCGCCATGCGGCACCGCGGGACACGTCAGTGACAAAGAGGGGCCTCGGACGCTGGGCCTGGCTGTTGATCCTGTTCTTGGTGGACAAGATCGTCGGCTAGCGACCCGCGGGCGCCCGAGACCCCAGAGGCTGAGAGCCGTGGTCTGTGACGCAGATGGCTCTCATCCGTGCCGGGTACCCGCGTCAACGGGTGCCCGGCACAACCCGCTCTCCTCCTGCGTGTGCCCCACTACGACAGGGCCACGTTGGGCAAGGAGAGCAGTCAATCTTGGCGAGCTGTATCTCGTAACCGGCCTGTCGCCTCACGTGTCAACACTAACGAAGCTTGGGAAACCGCGGAGTCGCTTTCGCCAATTGTGACGCGTAAAACTTAACGCGGATTACGTGGCTGGGTACTTCAGAGATTGGGCTTCTGGACGATCGCGGATGTTCCTCCGAAGCGCATCAGGGCTGGTCACCCGTGTGTCTCACTGCGAGCGGCGCATGGCCCGGAGCCAACGGGTGTAGGCCATTCGAGTGAAGGCCCTACACTTCCGCTCCTCCAAGAACCAAGGACGCCACGGAACTCGTCGGCCTGCGGAACGCCAGTCCCGTGTCCGACCCGATCCCGCGCTGCCCGTGACCTTTCCTGTCCTGCCGATCGTCGAGATCCCACGTTGGCGGCATGGACGTCTTGCCGATCGATGCGCCGTTCCGGCACGGGAGTTCCGGCGGTGTCCCAAGCAGGGTCAGGGGTCGGAAGCCGTGCGGGCTGCCCCCGGGCGATATGGCTGGGGCGGAGAGGCCGTGGACGGCGCTGGGTGAGCGTGGGCCAGGGAGCGTGGTACATGCGTGGACCGGGTGGTAGCGGCCTGTGTCAGATGGTCTGTCGGTGCCCGATTCGCTGTCGTGGTGGCTTTGCGGGCCTCGATCACGCGGCTGATCGCCTGGAGGGCTGTGCGGCCTTCGGCGTGTGCGAGCCGCAAGTCCGTTGCTGAGCTGGTGATCCGTTCCAAGTCGTGGAAGGCCGGCACGTGGCCGGGCCGGGTGAGCGTGTGCAGACGCTGCTGGTGGACGGCGATTGTGGTGTCCAGGACGAGGAGAGCTGAGCGGATGTGCATCGCCGAGCGCAGCAGCGGGTCTTCGACCGGACGGTTGATGGCGAGGGTTTCCAGCGCGTCGATGGGACGGCCCCAGGCTTTCTCGATCAGCGAGGTGGCCTGGCCGAGGGCGGTGGTGTCGGACACAGGTGGCTCCAGGAGGCGTGAGAAGGGTGGTGGTCAGCGGCTGTGCCCCGGGCGCGGGACCTGTGGAGCCGACGGTGGGCGCGGCGCCGGGATAACGCGCCGCGCGCTGGCAGACGGGGGCACAGTGGAGCGGGCGCTGGCGGCCTGGGCGCGGCGTACGTCCAGTGGTGTTGGCACCGGGGGTTTGACCGGGGTGGCGGTGGCTTGTGGGGGAAGGTGATGTAGGTCGTAGCCGTAGCGGGTGACGGGTGCGGGGTCGCTGAGGGCGGTGTTCATTGCGGCGACCAGTCCCTCGGGGGTGAAGGAGGAGGCGGTCGCCTACCAGCGGTCTCCGGGCGGGCCCGCGTGCATGAGCCATCGCTCTTGATGGCCGGTCATTTCGGCGCGATGGTCGAGGCGGTGACGGCGCAGGTGGACTTCGGCGAGGCCGTCCGGGGAGCGGAAGGAGACGTCGGTGGTGCCGAAGCTGTGGCTCCAGCCGGCTGCGGCGAGGGGTGTGCCGACGTCGAGGTCGGCGAGCGTGTTGTTGCCGTAGTAGAGGTAGGAATCGGGGCCCTCGGCGTAGGCGGCGGCGAGTGCGGTGGTGAAGTCGGCGACGATTTCGGTGGGGGTGCTGTTCTGGAAGGTGACCAGCCAGCGGGGCATGGCGAAGGCGTCGGAGTACGCCGTGATCTTCCAGAGGGTGTTGTCGTCGCCTTCGGGGAGGTAGCCGAGGCGGACGGTGTGGTCGGGTGAGGCGACGTAGACGTTGCCCAGCTCGTCGTGGGTCAGTTTCCAGTGCAGGTCGAGGAGGGGCCGGAGGGCGGGATCGCCGGTGTAGGTCGGTCCGGCGAGGTAGCGCGGGGTGACGTGGTACTCGCGCCACTGATCGGTGTCTTGGCTGTTCAGCACGGTGTCTCCGGAGGGTGCGGTCAGCGGCGTCGCGGCGGGGCCGGCGCGGACGGACCGCCGACCGGCGGTGTGGCGGCCGGGACCGGCGCTGTGGGCTGAGTGTTCCGAGTGCGGACGAGCGCCGCCGACTGGCGCGGGTCCGGGCTCGCCTCCTTGGGCCGGGCGGTGATGTAGGGGAGGTTCCGCTCGGGGATGGCGTGGAGCGGGCGCCTGACGGGGTCCGTGCTGCTGAGCGCGAGCGCAGCTTCCTGTACGAGGTAGAGGGGTGTAGTGCTGGTGAAGTCGGCGTGCCAGCGTTCGCCGTTGACGGACTCCACGCAGCCGTACATCGTCCACTGCGCGGGTCCCCCACCCTCTAGCTCGGTGTAGTGGTCGAGGTGGTCCTTGTGCAGGCGGAAGTAGGCGTGCCCGTCCGGCGCGTACTGGTAGAGGTAGGAGGCGGTGTCTTCGGTATGCCAGCTGCGGTCGGCGAGGGTGCGGGCGGGGCTGGCGGGCCGGTGGTGGGGGCCGCCGTGGAGGAAGTCGCGGTGATGGCTGGGCAGTCCCTGGGCGAGGGCGCGGGTGAAGGCCGAGGTGATCTCGGCCGGGGTGTTCTGGCTGAAGCTGGCGGACCAGACGGGCATGCCGAGCGGCTCGCGGTACTGGGTGATTTTCCAGCCCCCGTACCGGCTTTCGGGAACGGAGGCCACCAGCGCGTCTCCCCGCGGACTGGTGAGCATCAGCCCAGTGGTGGTGTTCACGGTGCCCCAGCCGTGGGCGGCGGACAACGGGGCGTGGATGGTGGTGGTGTCTCCGGGTCCGGCGAGGTAGACGGGGAAGACCAGCATGTCGGTGTCGGGAGAGGGTTCGCCCAGCGGGAGGGGGCTCATGGTGAGGGTTCCTGGCGGGAGGGGCACGGGCCCGCACGCAGCCGGATGCGGGCGGTACGGCGGCGCGCGGGCACGGGGCGGCAGGGGTGGCGGGGATGGTGGTCTGGTGCTGGGATCCATGACCGGGTCACCGGCCTCGGCGTGGGGCGGACTGCGCGGTGATGGCTGCTCGGGCCTGCGGCTGGGAGGCGTGGCTGAACAGGCCGCTGGAGGAGGCCGTGGTCCGGCGCAGCGCCGCTGCGGCACGTATCTCCTGCGATTCCGTGCGCGCCCCGGTGTGGGTGCGGGTGGCTGTCGCGGCTGGTGCGGCGGCGGTACGCGCTGGAGCGGTGGGATGGCTCCACTGCTCGACGGCGGTGTAGACAGGACCGAGGGCGCGGCCGGCTTCGGTCAGGGTGTAGGGGTCTCCGTGGCGTGGTCCGGTTCGGGTTACCAGTCCGTCGGTCTGGAGGCGGTTCAGCCGCTGGTAGGCGAGGGCGTTGTCCAGTCCGGCTTCTTCGGCGATGTGGACGAACCGCATGGGGCCGCTGGTGTCGAGGAGCTGGATTACCGCGGTCGTATGGCGCAGGTGGAGGCGGCGAAGTGCGTCCTCGACGCGCTCGGCGCCGGCTGCCGCGCCGAGCGGGACGTGAGTCTTGGACCATTCGGACAGGGCGCGGTGGACCGGTTCGAACGCGCGGCCGGAGGCGCTGAGCTGGTACGGGGCGCGGAAACGTGTGTCGGTACGGGTGACCAGTCCGTCCCTGCGCATCTCGAACAGCCGCTTGCCGATGAGGTTGTGACGGACGAACGGGAGCTGGGCGGCGACGTCATTCACGCGCATGGGGCTGCCGTGCTGTGCGAGGGTCTGCACGGTCCAGGCCGTCCACCGGGGCGCGATCACGGCGAGGGCGTGCTCGACCCGCTGGGCGTCGACGGAGCCGGTCAGGGAAGTGCCGGGCTGTGAGGTGGTGGTCATTGCGGTAACTCCAGGTGAGGCGGGGAGGGTTCGGTGGGGCCGGTGTGTAGCCGGTCCGGTGCTGGGACCTCGTATTACCGGCGGGGGTGCTCGGTGCGCAGGCGGTGGAGGACGGTGCCGAGGCGCCGGTTGCTGGCGTGGATGCCGTGGTCGCGCAGGGCCTGGCGCAGGGTGTCGCGGTTGAGCCGGGGCAGGCGGGCGGCGACCTGACGGGCGGTGGCCATCAGGTCTTCTGCGTCGTCCGCAGCGGTGCACCTCCGCCGGGCGAAGGCAGGAAGGGGTGTGGACTGTTCCAGGAGGAGGCGGACGTCGAGGAGGTCCCAGAGGGCCTCGGCCTGTGACGCTTCCTGCCGCTCCAGGTCCGCGACACGGGTGGCGTGGCGCAGAAGAGGGTCGTCGAGGCTGTTCTCTGCGGAGCGGCAATGCTGCCAGGCCGCGTCGAGATCACGGCGGGCGGCGCGTATGCGGTCGCTGGTGTCGGTGAGGGAGGCGAACCGCCGCAGCACGATGGGCAGGACGGGATCAACCGAGCCGATGTGCGCGGTGCTGCTGCGTAGTTCTTCCAGCGGGCGGCCGTAGCGGTGCTCGACCAGACGCCGGGTGTAGGTGACGGTGGACATGGTCTCTTCCTTCCTGGGCGTTCAGCGGGAACGGGAGGGCTTGGTCGCGGGAGTCGGCGCAGCGTTGGGCTCGACCGGGCTGTGTGCGGCGGCGGACGGATTGGGATCGGAGGCCGGGCGGCTGCGGCGTAGAGCGGCGGACACGCGCGGGCCGGCTGTCCGCGCGGCCTCAAGAGCTGCCTCGCCCCGCGGGGTGAGTGATACCGCCTGTCCCCGGTACAGGGAGGTGCTGGTATCCCGCCTGATCCATTTCCTGCTTTCCAGGACCCGCAGGGTCGGGATGGAGATCCGTACCCGGGAGCCGGAGATGAACCAGCTCGTGTTCAGGGTGCGTTCACTGAGAACGATGGTGCCGCGCTGGATCTCCTGCAGGGCCGTGAACTGTGCGGGAGTCGGGAGTACAGCGCGTCGCTCGACGGGGTTGGTCGGGATCATTCCGCGGCCTCCATGCGCGCCAGCAGGGACCGGACAAGGGTGGGCAGGCTGCCGGGGCCGTCGCCGAGCCGGACGCGGTTGGTGACCTCGTCGAGGACGTACTTCGCGTCTTCACGCAGACCGCTGGAGATTTCGGTGCAGGCGTCGGTGATGCGGGAGTCGGCGAGCAGCGACTGCGAGAGCACGTCGACGTACCCGCCGGGGGTGAGGCCAGCCGCTTCGGCAGCAGTACGGATGGCGGCCAGTTCCAGCGCGCTGAACCGGAAGCCCGGCTCGGTCGGTTCGGCGTCGCCGGGCGGGACGGAGTCCGGGTCCGGCTGTGGTGTGGTGGGGAGGCCGGCACGGGTGCAGATCTGGTCGACGGAGGTGGTGAGTTCGGCGAGGGATTCGGTGAGCCAGCCGAGCGCGGAGGCGTAGGAGGCGAGGGTGAACAGGCCGGCGGGAGTGGCCGGGAGCGGTTCGCCGAAGAACTCTTCGAGCCGATCGTTCAGCTCGCCGATCACCCGCGGGCCAGCGGCCAGCGGACCGAGGACGGGGTGCAGGTAGGACCGTCCGGCGGGGGTGGGGTACTCGGCGGTCAGGATGCCGGAGACGCTGCGCGCGGTGTCGGTGAGCAGGCCGGCCAGTTCGGTGCGGGACAGCGGGGTGCGGCTGGCGGTCATCGCAGGGCCTTTCGGGGATCGGCGGCGGGAGTGCTCGTGCTGAACGCCGTACGGGCGGGTGCCGGGCCGAACTGGTTCTCGCCCGTGTGAGGAGAACGGGCGCGGGCGGCCCGTACCCGTGCCTCGTCGGCCGGGCCGGTGTCGGCGGGCTGGTTGAGGCCGGTGCGGTTCATACGGAGCTGGGCGGTGCGGTAGGCGGCGTAGTCCTCGCGGGATCCGGCGGCGACGAGGTAGACCTCGCGGGCATACCGGGAGCCGGGTGGCGCGGGGCGGAACTGGACGACAAGGCGGTGGGAGGCGAAGGCGGTGCCGGTGCCGAGGTAAACCTTGTGGAACCCTTCGAGACGGCCCTCCAGGCGCTTGGCGACGCGCTCGCCGTGGACGAGATCCTGGAGGTGGAGCAGGGCCTGGTCGCGGATGAGGTCGGGGAGTTGGCGCAGGTCGGTGAGGGCGTCGGGGTGCGCGGCGAACGCGAAGCGGGCCGGGCTCACAACGGCCTCGACGTTGTCGTCCGTACCGCCCCGCTTGCCGACGGCGCGGCACTGCCGCCTACCTCGGCCGGGGAGGGCACCGTGGGACCGGTGGAGCGGGTGAGGGCCGCGCGGCTGCGTGCCCCTGCCGCGTCACCGTGGTATTCCGGCGGCCGGGGCAGGGGGCTGTGGCGGTAGAACAGCCAGTCCATCGCCGCTTCCTCGTCGGCGAACGCGCCCTCGCGCAGGGTGTACGTATCGGCGACGGCGCTGCTGGTTTCGAGGAAGACCCTGACCGGATCGTGTACGGCGCGCTGGTCGCGGGCCATGGTCCACGTCTCGTACGGGTAGTCCTCCGTCGTGTAGGTGTGGAGGACCTCGTAGCGACTGGCTGAGTCGCGGATCTTCTGCTCGGCCTGGACAGTGAGGTCGTCCGCGGGTGCGATGCCCGTATTGACCTGGGTGATGGGGTCGGGCGGGCAGCCGCGTTCGATCAGCCAGCCCTGGGCGAAGGCCAGGCCAGCGTGCGGGGCCGATTCGAAGGTGAATGTACGGACGCCCAGCTCCCGGGTGATCCTGACCGAGACGAGCTGCGGCTCGCCCGGCACACCCCACGTCGCTGAGGTGTCGTGGGCAATGAGGTAGCTGTGCGATCCGCTGGGGGTGTGGTGCTCGGCCAGCACCGCGAGATCCCCGGCCCACACACTCTGCTCCGCGTCTGCGGAGTCGGTGTCGGCGGGCTCGAAGCCGTCGAGACGGAAGTCGACTTCGACGCTCACTGGACCGCTCCCGCCATTTCGGGTGCTGGGGTGGCGAGGACGCGGTGGTTGGGGCGGGTTGGGCTGGTGGTGCAGGCGGCGAAGGGCCCGTCCGGGGCACGCAGGTGGACCAGGGTGTGGTCGAGGTGGTCGCGGTGCCAGGTGGAGGGGCCGGAGAGGCCGGCCTCGGCGTCGGTGAGCTGCTGCCACGCGAGCCAGAGGGCATGGAGGCGGGCGACGGCCTCGGGATGTTCGTGCCACTGGTCGCACCAGGGGCGGGTGGTGCTGATCTCCCGGCCGTAGACGGGCAGGAAGAGGTAGTTCACCCAGTCCGTGAGTGCCGCCAGCTCGGCGGTGTACGCCTTGCCGCCGAGCGCGAGGATGAACACGGACGCCGGGCCGTCACCCTGCCCGGCACTGGTGTTCTCGGTGCCGGGGACGGGTGTGGTGGTCGGCCGGGTCGCGGGTTCGGCGGCGGGGTCGGTGCCGAGGCGGTCGAGGATGACGCCGTGGTGGCGGACCTCGGCCATGGTGCGGGCGAGCGTGGTGGCGAGGTCGTCGAGATCCTCGTCGGGAACGCGAAAGGGCTCGGGTTCGGGGGCGGCCGTGCTGGGGTCTGACATGACGGATCCAAGAAGTGAGAGCGAGCAGGGCGGGACGGGGTGCTCGGCGCTCTTCTGCAGGTCACGGCAGTGCTCCATCGGTTCGAGGACGGCATGGGGAAGAGGATCCGCAGATTCCGGGATTTGGCCCGGCCGGAAGAGGGTGGTAAGGGGCCGCTACCGGGTGGTGCAGTGGGGGCAGCGCGGGAACGGCGGTGCCAGCAACTTCACCGCGCGGGTGGCTTGTTGGGGGATGACGCCGTTGCCGAGGGCGGTGAGCTGTGCTGGCCGGCCCAGGCCCTCGGTGGCGGTGACCCAGCCTGGCGGGAGCCCTTGCATCCACTCGACGAATTCCGCGCGCAGGCGTCCGCCCGCGTCGGTGGGCGAGGGTGCGGGGCGGGTGAGCGTCTCCCATCGGGTGACGGCGGAGGCATACGGTCCCCATCGCCCGTCGGATCCCCGGTCTGCGGGCTCGTGTCGGACCACAGCGGCAGGACGTCCGCCGGCAACGGCGGGCGTCGGCTGCTCCCCGGACGCTGGCCGGGTGTGCCCGTACGGGCCGGATGGGGAGTCGGCAGGAGCGAGGCGGCTGCGGAGGGGAGGGTCATGTCGCCGTTGCCGTGGCGCTGGTTCGGTGAGCCCTTGATCCCGTCCGACGCTTTGGGAGTGGGCAGCAGCCACTCCACCTCGTCCGCCAGATTCGGGCCGTGACCGCCGCTCTTGCGTTTGGCGGGGTGCTGGGAGCCGCCGTTCCTCGCGATGTTGCTGGTCGGGGTCTTGAGGAGTGTGTCCGGCGGGCCAGGCGACGAAGTTATCTGGACAGTTCGTCCTTGTAGGTGACTGTGTGCTCTGCGCCGCGTGCGTAGGGTTCCGACCGTGCGAGTGATGAAGATGCCCGATGCGGCAGTGGGTCAGCCCCAGGTGCGGTTGGTCGACGCGTCCGGCAAGCCGGTGGTTGAAGTCGATGAGTTCTTGCGGTTGTTGACGGTGCGGGCGTACTCGCCGAACACCGTCCGGGCCTATGCTCACGATCTGCAAAAGCTCTACCTGTTCTGTGAGGAACGAGGGATCGGGGCGGGCGGATTCACGCCGGCCCGAGCGGTGGAGTTCCTGGAGTGGCTACGGCTGGCGTCGTCGTCGCGGCGTGCTCAGCGGCTGGAGCTGGCGGTCGTGACGGGCGAGGGACGGGTGCTGTCGGCGAAGACGTGCAACCGGGTCTTGGCTGCGGTGTCCTCGTTCTACGAGTTCTTGATCGCCAGCGAGAAGTACGCTGGCCGGGACAACCCGATCGTCAAGAAGGTCGACCAGGCGGCAGCGCGCGTGCCGGACCGGTACCGGCCACCGTTGATGAACGCCCGTCGGCAGCAGCCGGTTCGCCGGGTTCTGCGGGTCAAGACAGTGGAGGCGGTACCGCGCCCGATGCCGGAAGCCGTCTACCGGGCTTTGGTCGATGAGCTGCGGACCCGCCGGGACCTGGCGCTGTTGGAAGTGATGTGGGAGGGCGGGCTGCGACCGGGTGAGGTCCTGGGCCTGCGGCTGGAGGACGTCTCCTACGGCCAGCGTCGGGTGACGGTCCGCAAGCGGGACGATCACCCGCGAGGAGTGCAGCAGAAGTCCCGCCGGGACCGCGTGGTGGACCTTCACGAGGGGCGGGCCTTGGCGGCCCTGAATGCCTATGTGATGCGTGAGAGGCCGTCCGATACGGATAGTCCCTGGGTCTTTCTCGTCGGGGGCCGGGGCAGGCGGCGGGGTGAGCCGCTGGGCTACGACGCGCTGGTGCGGATGTTCGCCCGGGCTGCACAGCGGGCCGGGGTGCGCGATGCCTGGCTGACGCCGCACAGCCTGCGGCACACCCACGCCACCAGGATGTTCGAGGGCGGCATGCGGGAGCTGACGCTGATGGCGCGGCTCGGACACGCGACACCGGACTCGATGAAGGTCTACACCCGGGTCAGTGATCCCGAGGTCGTCAAGGACTACCGGCGGGCGATCGGAGGGGAGGCCACGTGAGTGCGGACGCCCCGCTACGGGCGGTGTCATCGTCTCCCACCCTCGCTGAGCAGGTCCCCCGGCACTGCCCGGAAGCGGAGTACGCGGCGTTCACCGGCGGCCTGCCGATCACCGCACCGTGGCGCCGCAAGCACGCCAGCTTCCGGCTGCGCTTCGTCCGCACCTACCCAGACCTGCACGCCTGGTTCGCGCTGCCGCTCCGAGTCCGCCTCGGCTGGCGCAACGGCGAGGGACAGAACCGGCGCCGCGCGCCCGAACCCGGCTTCGACACGACCACGGCCTGGATCAACTTCAACGCCCGCCACTACCTGACCTACCTCGCGCTTACCGGTCGCCTGCGCATGGACTGGGGCTGGCTGCTGGGCATCGGAGTGCTCAAACCATTCCTCGTCGCCGACCAGCTCCAACTGCCGCTGCGCGATCAGAGCGAGGACCTGCGCACCCGTCTCCTCACGCTCGGACACGTCCGCGACGACGAAGCCTTCCGCGTTCCCTGGGGCCTGATCCGCCTGGCGATACACCGCGGTAACGCGGACCTGCATACGGTCACCAGCGACGACATCGAGGGGATGCGGAATGCCATCCGCCACTGCGAGCGCATTCCCGGCCTGCTCCACGTCGTCGGCGAGGACCGCTGTCCCACCCTGAAAGCGTCGTGGGGCACCAACGCATACCGCACCGGCTTGGCGCTGTTCCACGCCGGCATCACCGCCCGCCCGCCGGCCAGGGAGGAGGCGGTTGCGCTGCCGCAGCTCAGCAGCAAACCGCGCATCGACGCCGTCTTCGAACGCTTCCTTGCCGAACGCGCCCTGGTCCTGCGGCCCGAGAGCATGTCCAGCACCCGCGGCGGGCTGCGCCGCTTCGGCCTCTGGCTGGACACCGAACGCCCACACATCGACAGCCTTGACCAGCTCAACCGGGCTGATCTGGTCGACTTCATGGAGTCCGTCCACCGGCTGCACAAGATCAAGCACCCGGACCAGCCGCTGAGCCGGGCCTACCGCGCCGGCATCATCTCCACCGTCGCCGTGCTCTTCCGCTACGCCGCCGTCGCCGAATGGGACGACGTCCCCGCGCGCCCCCTGATCACGCACGCCGACATGCCCCGCGTCATCGAACGCGTCCCCCGGTTCATCCCAGCTGACCAGCTCGGCCCGGTCATGGACCGCGTCCGGGCCCTCGAATGCCCCCTCCAGCGGTGCGCGCTGCTGGTCGCCCGGTGGAGCGGCGCCCGCCGCACCGAGATCCGCAAGCTCCACCTCGACTGCCTCGACGCCTACCCCGACGGCACGCCCCGGCTCCGGCTCGCAGCGGGCAAGGCCCTCAAGGAGCGCATTGTCCCGCTCCACAAGGAAGCCGCCGAGGCCATCCGTACTCTCGCCGCACTGCGGCAGGCCCAATCCGACCGCGGGATCCACGACCCCGATCTCGGGCGCCCGACGCGCTACCTCTTCCTGCGCAACGGCGTGATCGCAGGCCCCGACTACCTCTTCGCCCACCCGCTCCGCGTGATCTGCGAAGAGCTCGCCATCCTCAACGGCCTCGGCAAACCCGCGATCCACCCCCACCGGTTCCGGCACACCCTGGGCACCCAACTCGCCGAGAAGGGCGCCCGGGTCCAGACCATCATGAAGGTCCTCGGCCACAAGAGCCCCGGCATGTCGATGACCTACACGCACATTTCCGACCCCACCGTCCTGGCCGACTACCAGGCCGTGCTTCAGCCAGGCGCCACCATCGCCGGCCCCCTCGCCGACACCCTGCGTTCCGGGCAACTCGACCAGGACGCGCTGGACTGGCTCAAGACCAACTTCTACAAGACCGAACTCGAGCTTGGACGCTGCCTTCGCCTTCCCCAGGAGGGCCCTTGTGAGTGCGACCTCTACCTCAGCTGCGCGAAGTTCGTCACCACACCCCAGTACGCGACACGCCTGCGTGAACGCCTCTGCGTCGAGCGGCAACTGATCACCGACGCAACGGACCGTGGATGGGAGCGGGAGATCGATCGCCACCAGCGCGTCGCCGACCGCATCACCAGCCTCCTCGACGACCTCGGCGAACCACACGACTGACCAGTGCGACTGAGAAAAGCACTGGTCGAACGGCTTCGCCCGGGACAGGATGCGGCTATGCGTTACGCCAACGAGGACCCCGAGCTGCTCGCTCTTGTCCACCGCTACGTCACGCCCGACAGGCGCTACCTCAAACTCGGCGGCCCTCTCACGCGCATGACCGAGCCTGAACGCACCAAGTTCACACGGGAGCTCGGCGAGGCCGCCGCCGATATCACGCCCCGCGAGCTGACCATCCTGCTCGAAGGCGGGTGGCGCGAACGCAAAACCGCAGCCTGGCTCATTGCCGTCGCCCGCAGAACTGAGTTCCGCGAACGTCTCGGCGAAATGTTGCTGGCCAGCCAGGTCTGCTTCGCAGGCTCGGCCTACTGCGTCACCTTCGCCACGTTCGCGACTCGCGCCGACGCGGACCTGCTGGCTGCCTACCTCGATCGCTACCTGCGACGCCCCGACCTCTACTACGACCAGCCGGCCGCCATGGGCGCGCTCCTCCACCTCGACGCCAAGCTCCGTGCCGATCAAGCAGCCCGATTCGTGACCCCAGACGGCCTCTGGCATCAGTGGATCGACGGACCGCCCCGCAAGGAGCACCACGGCACGCCAGACAGCTATCGCCAGAACATCAGCCAGCTCTGCGACTTCGCCGATGAGAGCGCCGAGCACCGCCCGGCAACGAACCGATGACGTCGTCCTCAGAGGGGTGACACCTGATCGAAGGAACCCGCAGCCACACAACTCAAGGTTGTCCAGATAAGCGAGGAAGGTCCGCTCGCGGCGATGCGGGGCTCCGACATCGGAAGCGCGTAGCACGAGCCACCGAGTGTCGTACCGGAGGTCGGCCAGGGATCCGAGTACGGCACCAAGTGCCCGCAGAGGAGGCTGATCTGGGGCGTCTCCCAGACACCACGGGCAGAATTCCACGTCGCCAGGGGAACCGGCGGGCGCGGTGAGGAGTCCGCGGACATTCTCGATCACCACCAGGCAGGGACGGAGGGCTTCGACCGCACAGGCGACATGCAGCCACAGCCCCGAGCGGGTACGGGCGTTGAGTCCGGCCCGGCGGCCGGCGACCGAGACGTCTTTGACACGGGAAACCCGCCGTCAGGACACACACCCGCTCGACATCAGCCCAGTCCACGGCGCTGATGTCACCCAGGTTGGGCACGCCCGGCCAGTGCCGGGCCAGGATCCGGGAGGCGTCGGGACTGGTTTCGGCGTGCCAGGCGACCCGGCCGCCGAGGGCGGTCTGCACACCGAGGTCCAGCCCGCCGTATCCGGAGCACAACGATCCGATCAGCGGACCGTGCGAGGCATTCATGCCCATGTCATCGGCCTCGTACGGCCGTCGGGGGACCCGCGGTCGTGGAGGCTGCCTTCGCGGCGGGCGCCGGTGACGGTGCTGCGTTGGCGGCGCTGTGGGATCGGCTGAGGGCGGCCCGGAGCCGTGCGGACGGGGGCAGGAGTGTTGTCGAGGCGGCGTGGAGCCTGGTGGCGGCTTCGTGCAGTGCTTCGTCGGCGAGGGAGAGCGCGTCTTCCAGGACGTCGACGGACGCCTCCCGCGCGTCGCGTACGTCGGGGTGGTCGTGTGACGGTTCGGTCTGGGCGAGGAAGGCGAGCTGGTGGTTCACCACGCCCAGAGCGGCGACGGCGTCGCCGGCGGGCTCGATGGCGGAGGCGAACCCGGTGATCACCCGGTCGCTGTGTGGCGCACGGTCCTGGTCGGTGACACGGAGGAGGACCTCGTCGCTCAACTGGGTTATCAGCTCGCCGAGTTCGGCGATCCGGCGGCAGACGGTGGTGAGTTCGGGTGAGCGGTGCGGGTCACCGAGTACGGGCAGTTTGCCGCGCTGGGCGTCGAACACGGACGCCATGTCTCGCAAGGCGAGTGCGTCGATCGTAGGAGTCTTGACCACGGAGTGTTCCTAAGGAGTGAGGAGCGGATGGGACGGACCGGGCGGTTCAGATGGGAGCCCGTGATGAAGTACGCGCGGCGGTTGCCGCGGGGAGGGTGCCGGGGCGTTGCGGGGGCTGCGCCGGTGGTCGCGGTGTGCTGCGGGCGAGCGCGGCGTGGACCCGGGCCGGCGGGGAATCGCCGGTGGTCGGAGCGGGCGCGGGCGTTGGTGCGGGGATGCCGTTGGCGCTCTGCCAGCGGGCGCGGACGTCGTTGAGGGGGCCGAGGGCGTGCAGGGCGTGGCCGATGAGCCGGCCCGGGGCCAAGGCTTCGTTCTCGGCCAGCGCCCGAATCGCACGGGCTGATTCGGCAGCGGTGCGGGTGAGAGAGGAACGCATGATCCGCTCGCCCAGCCACTCGACACTCCCGGCACCCACGCCGTCGCAGATCCCGGCGAGCTGGTCGGCGGTCAGTGTGCCGTCGGCGAGCAGGCCCCGCCGCTGGGCCTCCCACAACAGCGTCATCCGGTCGATGGGCTCGCCGCGGTGGCGCAGCGCCCCCAGGCGCCGGTAGAGGTGGGCGTGGGCGGGATCGGCGAAGTCGTCCGGCCGCAGCCACCCGGCCACCGCATCCATCGCCCCTGACCGGTCGGTCAGGACCGCCAGCAGGAACCGTTCGTCCTCGGCAACCTCGTCCATACCGGCGAGCGGAGGTTCGGCGGCTGCGATGGCGGGCGGTGTGGTGGGGGCTTGTGGGCGGGGTTCGGTCCCCCAGCGGCGTGCGAGGTCGCCGAGCACTCCGGCCAGGACGTCCGCCTGGTGCAGCGTTCCCTCGACGCCTCCCCGCAGGGCGTCGGCGCGGGCGGCCTGGTGCAGGCGGACGGCGTGTTCGGTGACGGTGCGGTGGATCGCGCCTTCCAGGACCATCCGGCCGTACAACGGCGCGTTCCCCGGGCGGGGGCACGCCGTGATCAGGGCGTGGGCGTAGGGGGCGGTGAGGCCGCGGACGTGGCGGCTCGCCTCGGCGACGGTGTCGGTCACCCACGACAGCGGCACCACTGCCTTCGCCTTGGTTGACACTGCGGGGTGGGCGTTGGTGTGGAGTGTGCGCATCGCGGCGAACAGGGCCCGGTGGACCGGGCGGGAGAAGTGCTCCGGCGCGAGCCAGTCCAGGCGCGTGAGCTGGCCTGGGTCGAGGAGAACAGCGCCGAGCACTGCCTGTTCGGCGCGCAGCAGCGGATTCACCGCTGCCCCCGTGGGTGAGGGGCGGGGGAGTCGTGCTGCTCGTCGAGGAGTTCGGCGACGGCTTGGTCGGCGGCGGCGAGGGCTGTGGCGAAGTGGTCCAGCTCCCCGGTGAAGACTGGGTCGGTGGCGAGGACCGAGCCGGCGCTGCTGACCAGCCACCACTGGCTGTCGCGCCGTACGGCCGGTGAACCGGCCAGCCGCTTGGAACGCGGTGTGGGGAGGGAAGGAGTGGGTGAGGACATGAGGAACTCCTGGAAGAGCGGGGCGATTTGGGGGTTCAGGCGGTGAGGCCGAGGTCGGCCTGGGTGGGGGCGCCGGAGTGGCAGGACCAGGGCGAGAGACGTGGGCGGGTCCTTGATGTGCGGAGGGTTGTGGTCAGCGGCTGGGGCGGGGAGCTGCGGGAGGCACGGGCCCCGCGGTCGGCGGGTTCTGGGCCGGGCTGGTCGTGGGACGACCGGCTGGGCGGTTGGGCGAGGAGGCGGTGGCCGCGCGGACCCGTGTGTCATCGGGAACTGCCCGGCTCGATGCCGGGCTGGGCGTGTCCTGTCCGGGCCCCGGTGGGGTGGTGCGGGTGTTCTGGGCGGTGTCGGTGAAGCGGCGCCAGGCGTACTCGGACCGGTCGTCGGCCCAGGCACTGGCCTGAGCGGTCAGTGCGGGTGCGAGGGCGGCGACCTCGGTGGCGGGTACGGTGCCGAAGGTGAGCAACTGCCCGCGGGCGGACCACAGGTCCAGGTACCAGTCCTCCCCGACCGGATACGCCTTCACATGGGCGCCCGAGTTGTCCGGCTGGTAGGCCCAGAAGCCGCTCAGGTCACTCCAGCCGGGCCCCGCGAACGGCGGGGTCTGCGGCTCCACGGCCGGTACGGGCGTGCCGCGGTCTGCGACGGTGAACAGATCGATCAACGTCTCGTTGTGGAGGGCGTTCTTGACCAGCCCGAGGACCTCGGACGCGTCCAGCCCTTCCCGCGCCTCCAGCGCACCGACGACATGCCGCAGGGTCCGCAGTGTCTGCCGCGCTCCTTCGGGGTCGATGAGGTCTTCGGCCGGACCGGATTCCTTCAGCTCGTACCGCACCCGTACGCCCGCCGAGCGCAGCCCGTCCATCTGCTGGGGGCCGGGCCGGTCGGGAAGCTGCTCGACGCGGTAGAGAAGGGCGTCGAACGGGCGCATGTGCTGACATACGGCGTGCTGCGCGTAGCGGTCGGCGCGGTCCCTGAACGCGCTGGTGGCGGCGGTGCGGACCGCGTCGTCGTGGTGGCGCAGGGAGGTGAGCAGGCCCATGTAGCGGTCGCGGGTGTCGATCTGTTCGCGCAGGACCGACTCGTACGCCGCGTTCAGCAGCTCCAGATCCGACAGGCCGGCAGCCGACTCCTCCCCGTACCGGACGGCCTGTTCACGCAGGGCGGCTACGCGTCCGGCGGCGGGGATGTTCCACACGCTCATGCCGACAGCCCGAAGTCGTCACGACGGCCCAGGGACTTGGCGATGGCTCGCTCGGTGATGGCCTGTGTCGCGCGGGCGGATGCCGGGCCGACCGTTGTCGCGGAGGGCTGTGTGTACCAGGGCTGGAGGTCGAGCATGGCCGCCCGGATACCGGTCGCGAACAGCAGGGCCCGTCCCTTGGGCAGGGCCCGGATCGCGTCCGGCGGCAGAATCCGCTCGGTGCGCATGCTGACCGACGTGGACTTGCCGCTGTCGCTGGTCGACACGGAGGTGGTCTGGACGTCGTGGTCGCCGATGAGGCGGGAGAGCCGGTCGGCGAAGTCGCTGTCGTCGATGCCGGAGCCGATGATTTTGACGGTGGCGGCGGACCACAGGGCGTCCATCCCGGCCTCGCCCCAGCATTTCTGGCCCTGACGGTAGGACTGCAGGATCGTCATCGGGATGACACCCCGGGAGCCTAGGTGGGAGTAGAGGTCGGGGAGATCGCTGATTTTGCAGACGTTGGCGGCCTCGTCCAGGACACACAACGCGGGCGGGTCGAGCCGCCCGCCCGAGCGCTCCGCCACGACCACGGCCGCGCGCATCACCGCATCGGCCGCCGCCGCGATGATCGCCGACGCCGAACCGCCCCCGTCCTTGCTCAGCAGGTACAGCGTGTCGCGGGAGGTGGCGAACACGGAAGGCCGGAACTCGGGAAGGTGCTTGGCGGGGGTGACCCAGGCGGCGACTTCGGGATCGAGGAGGCAGCTCGCGTACTGGCGGGCGGTCTCGTAGATGCCGTCCCGCGTTTCGGTGGCGCCGCTGACCGTGCCCTGAAGCTGCGCGGCGACCGCGTCGTGGCTGGCGTCGGTGAGCAGGTCCACCGGGGTGCGGTCTGCAGGCGAGGCGAGCCAGGCGAGGACGTCGGTGATCGGGCGGTGGTGGCTAGCGGCAGCTAGGAACAGGGCGCCAAGGGTGTTGCTGGCGGCGGTGGACCAGAAGTCGGAGCCGCTGGACTCGTCCACACTGGCCGCGACAAAGTGCCCGGCCAGACGCTTCGCGCCCGCGAGATCCTGGGCGTCGGCCAGGATGTCCCACCACATCTGACGTGGGTGGTGGGCGATCTGCTGAGGATCGAGCGTCCACACCGTGCCAACCTCGGCGCGGGCGTCGACGGTCGCAGTGAAGGCGTCGTTGGCCGCCTTATTCGAGGTCAGCAGGACGGGGCCGGGCGCGGCGAGGATCGCGGGGATGGCGAGACCGGATGTCTTGCCGGAGCGCGGGGCCATGATCGCGACGAGGACGTCCTCCCAGGAAGCGCGGACTTCGGCGCGGCCCGGCGAGAGGGTGCCGACGAGGATTCCCCGGTCGGCCGGGGCGATCTCCTTCGCCTTGAGCTTGGCCAGGCTCGGCCGCAGGGTCTTCGCTTTGGCGGTGATCTCCTTGTCCAGCAGCGGCGCGAGATCGGCTTTGCGGGCAAGGCCGTTACGGGGACCGCGCCATCGTGTCCACAGGGCCAGCCCGGTGACGGCGAGCCCGAGCATGAGCAGGCCCGGGACGATCCGGGCGCCGATCAGCAGGGCGGTGGGGCTCAGGTGGGGCCACAGCTTCTGGGGCCGCAGGAGTGCGTCGGTGGCTTCGAAGGGCGCCCAGGGGCCCGTACCGGCAAGGGCGTTGGTGACGTTGCCGGCCAACCAGACGAGAGAACCGGCGGCGATCGCGGCGCCGAGGACGCCGAAGAGGAGATAGAGGAGCGTGTCGGTCCCGGTGGTGGACGAGGGCGTGCTGGTACGCGGAGCGGGCATGTCGGATCCAGGAAGGTGGCGGTGGGCGTCGGGCGGGGGCGGTGCGCGCGGCGCTCTTGTGCTGGTCATTGCGGGTGGCTCCTGTTCTGGCGGGGCGGGCAGCGGGGTTAGCGGGGTGATGCCGGGTGGGCGACGAGCGCGGCGGAGTCCTCCCGGCCCGGGGTGGTTACGGGCCGGCGCCGGTTCAGACGGTGGCGTGGGGTTCGACGGCCAGGGTGAGCTGGTCGGTGAGGGACGCCAGGCGGGCCTGCGCGTCGTCGGGGCTGTCGGCGGTGACGATGACGAAGCCGACCCGGGCGGCGCCGGGGAGTGAGGTGGGCGGGAGGCAGACCTGGTCGCCGATGTTGCGCAGCCAGGTCACCTGATGCAGCCACGGACACAACGGGCCCGGTACGGCAGAGAGGCGGCGGGCGGTGAGGGTGCCGGCGGCGGGCGGGTAGAGCAGTGTGATCGCGGCGGTGGCGTGCGCGGTGAGGGTGAGGTTCGGTGTGTTTCCGCAGGCAATGTCGGCGGCGATGCGGGGCAGATCGAGGCCGGTGGCGAGGCGGACGAGTTCGCCGATCATGTCCCCGCCGATACGCGCGTTGACCTCGACGATCCTCGGACCGGTACCGGTCAGGCGCATCTCCACATGCTGCACCCCATCGGTCACACCGAGGGCGCGCAACGCCTGGGCGGCGACCGGGGCGACCTCGGGCAGGAGCGGGTCGCCGGCGGTGACGGTGTGGCCGACTTCCTCGAAGTACGGCGCGAAGCCAACGTCCTTACGGGTGACCGCGATGACGGTGGTCACGCCGTGCTGGGTGACGCACTCCACGGATATCTCCGGCCCGTCCAGATACTCCTCGACCAGGACACCGCTGCCCTCCCGCCCCTGCGCACCGGCCCCGGACACAGCGAACTCCCACCCAGCCGTGAGGTCTTCGGGGCTGTCGATGCGGATGACACCGATGCTCCCCGCGTGGGAAGAAGGCTTGAGCACGACAGGGAAACCTGTGCGGTGCGCGGCGGCGGTCGCCTCCGGCAGGGTGTGTACGCGGGTGGATGTCGCGGACGGCACGTTGTGCTGGGCGAAGTGACGGCGGCTGGCCGCTTTGTCCCGGGAGGCGTTCATCGACGCGACCGTGCTGCCCGGCAGCCCGAGTTGGGCGGTGAGGTGCGCGGTCGCGACGAGGGCGTATTCGTCCCAGGTCAGGACGCCTGCGATGGTGTGGCGTTCGGCCAGCGCGAGTCAGGCGGCGATCACCGACGTGGGGTCGCGGGGGTCGGCGACCTCGTGGTCGACCACGAGGTCCTGCTGCCAGGTCGGCGGCTTGGCATCGATCAGCGCGACCGGATACGCGGCGGCAACCCGTTCCATGCAGTAGCCGCGCAGCACCGGGTCCGTACCACCGATCACGATCAGAACCGGATCAGCGACAAAGGTGGACCGTGACATGGAAAAGCCTCCGTGGAAGGGGAGTTGGGCGGGGAGGTGAAGGAGGACCGGCCGGGGGCGTGGGCGGGTGAGGGTGTTCACGGGGTATCGACCGGTACGGCCGGATCACTGGCCTGCGTGTCAGCCGGGGCCGTGTGAGCTGGGGCCGGGCCGGATGCGCGGACCGGCGACAGCGCCGGATTGCCCTCGGCGCGGTGTCGGCACAGGCCGGCGAAGCACGCGCCCAGCACGACGCCCTGGACCACGGCGCACGCCAGCAGCAGGTGGGGAAGGCCGGCGGCGGGCACGGCGGCGACGAGGATTCCGGCGGCGGGGAACGGCAGCAGGAGCAGGATGATCGTGACCGCGAGGGTGGAGCCGAACGCGCGGGCGGGGATGAGACGGCTGCGCAGGGTGCGCAGGACCACGGTCAGCACGCCGTCGGCGGCCATCAGCACCGCGACCACCACGGTGTAGGCGCGGAAGCCGGGCACGAAAGCGATGGCCAGGCATGCCGCGGTGGAGAGCGTGGCGGCTGCCGCGCCGACCGGCCACACCTGCCACCGTCCGATCGCGCGATGGGCGGCCCACACAGCGAACAGGGAGGCAACGGCCGCCAGGCTCCACATCGTCCCCGCCTCCACACCCGACCGGTGGTAGTGGTGAATCACCGTGATGGGAGTGGCGGCCTGGAGCACACCGAGAGAGAGATTGGAGGCGGCGAGACCGCCGATCAGCCAGCCCAGAGCGGGAATGCTGCGCACGGTCCGCCAGCCGGTCAGCAGGCTGCTGGGAACCGGACGGTGATCCATCGGGTCACTGTGACCCCGCGCACCGGCCGCCGCAGTCACAGCCAGCGCCGCGATCACGGCCATCAGCAGGGGCGGTCCGGCCAGGAGCAGCAGACCGCCGAGCAGCGGTCCGGTCAGCAGGGCACCTTGGTCGATACCGGTCTGCACCGCTTGGACCCGGTGCGCCCGCTCGCCGGGCCGACGGCCGGCTGCGGCGCCGAGGGTTTCGACCGCGACGAAGGACACCTCCGCCACCAGCCCCGCAACAGCCCCGAAGGTCATGACGACCCAGGTGGTCGCCGTACCGGTGGCGGGCAGAACCAGCAGCACCCCGCCGGCCACCGCGACCACCATGGCGCGGACGAGGTTGGCGGTACGGAAGGCCCGGCCGGCACCCCACCGGTCCACGAGCGATCCGGCGAACGAGAAGGACACCAGGCGCGGG
>NZ_FMDK01000140.1 GCF_900091995.1 Streptomyces sp. MnatMP-M17 | reverse complement strand
CGCCCGCCGCCATGCCCATGCCGACCGACGAGGGACCGACCGCCTGGTTCCTGTTCTTCCGTACGACCGACGCGGACGCGACGGCCAAGGCCGTGCATCAGGCGGGCGGCTCCATGCTGCTCGGGCCCACGGACGTCATGGAGTTCGGCAGGATGGCCGTCTTCAGCGACTCCGTCGGCGCCCGGTTCGCGGTCTGGCAGCCGGGCTCGAACAAGGGCCTGGACGTCGTCGACGAGCCGGGCAGCCTCTGCTGGTGCGAGCTGTACACACCGGACGAGGGCGCCGCGTACGCCTTCTACCACGCGGTCTTCGGCTGGGAGACCACCAGTATGCCGATGCCCGACGGCAGCGGTACGTACCGGATGACGCATCCGGCGGGCCGGGGCCCGGAAGCCATGTTCGGCGGCTTCGTCACGCTCGGCTCCGATCCGGCGGAGGCCGGCAGCGGACCGCACTGGCAGATCTACTTCGCGGTGACGGACTGCGATGCCTCGGTGTCGGAGGCCAGGAAGCTGGGCGGTACGGTCAGAGTCGCGCCGACCGATATCGAGGGCGTGGGACGGTTCGCCAAGCTCACGGATCCCTGCGGCGCGCGCTTCGCGCTGATGCAGGGAGTGGAGCAGGACGCCTGACGGCCCGTACGCGCGCCCCTCCGTCGGCGCCGACACGCCGGTGTCGCAAAGGCATTGACGCTTCGTCAAGCAACCGTTTATCGCGGCCGGGCAGCCTGTCGGGTATGCCGATCAACATCACCGACATCACCACCCGCGCGACCGCAACGTCCCAGAGCACCGAGCACGAACTCTCCTGGCAGGAGAGCGCGTTGTGCGCCCAGACCGGTCCCGATTTCTTCTTCCCGGCCCCAGGCTCCTCCACCCGTGAGGCGAAGCTGCTGTGCGGCGCGTGCGAGGGCCGGGAGGCCTGCCTCCAGTACGCCCTCGCCAACGACGAGCGGTTCGGCGTCTGGGGCGGGCTCTCCGAGAAGGAGCGCCAGAAACTCCGGCGCACCGCGGGAAACTGAGCCGGCCTGGGCAGCCCGGTCGCGGGCCCGCTCGCGTGGCGGCCGGGAGAGCGAGCCGGGCGTGGCGGGCGGGCCGGACCTCAGTGTGCCGCGATCCGGAAGGTCTCGCCGTACATCTGCCAGCTCAGCGGCGGGTCGAGGGCCATGTTGCCGTCCCGCAGGAAGACGCGCTGAGCGGTGTCGATACGGGACGTGTCCCGCTGCGCCGTGATGAGTCCGGCCTTGATCACGGACCGGCTGCCGTCCAGGAAGGCGTTCAGATACGCCTTCTCCTCGCCGCCACGGTCCGGGGACTTCGCCCCCTTCATCGCCGCGTCACGGATGCCGTAGAAGCCATGGGCGTCGACTCCGGGGCCGTGCAGCACCATCGCGTCGTAGTAGATGAACTGCCCGAGCGTGCCGAGTCCGTCCAGCTTGGCCAGCCGGACGGCCGGTTCGAAGTAGATCCGGTCACGGATCGTGTCCTGCGCCGTGCGGAAGTCCGCGGATTGCGCGGCCTTCGCCCAGGCGTCCCGGAAGCCGGGATCGAGTCCCTCGTGCGAGTCGGTGCCGTCCACGGCGCGCAGCGCCGGGAGATACGGCGCGAGCGGATTGTCCGGGTGGCTCTTCGTGTACGACTCGACCAGTTGCAGCATGTCGTTGGTGCCCGAGCAGAAGCCGATGATCCCGGCCGTGTAGCCGTTGCCGTCACCGAGGTCCTCGATGGTGCCGTACAGGCTCCGCCAGTCGAGCGTGGAGCTCTCCGCGCTGGCCACGAGCCGGGCGGCGATCTCCTTCTTCTCCGGAGCGGCGAGGCCGGGCGGCATTTTGTCGATCCGCTCCCGTACCTCGTCCTCGTTCTCCAGGGCACCGGGCGCCAGCGGATTGGGCGCGCCGCTCTGCCCCGGGTAGGACGGCGGATGGTCGGCGAGCGCCCCGGTGCCGTCGCCGGCTCCGAAGATCACGGCAGCGGCCACAACGATGGGCGCGCCTATGAGGAAGAGGCGCGTGACAGGCTTCATCCGGCACAGCGTACGAGGCATCCACGAGGATGGGCGAACACTTCCCCGAAAACCGACAACACGTACGACAGCGCCGGATAAAGCCTGGGCCAGGAGCGCGGCGGGCAGGGCCAGGATCAGCCTGCGGCGCGCGCGGCCATCCGTGCCTTGCGGGCGGCGAGCTTCTCGTCGAACTTGCTCGCCTCGCTGTTCAACCCGCCCATGTACAGACCGAGTTCCTCCTGCGCCTTGAGCCCTTCCGGGCCCAGTCCGTCGATGTCCAGCACCTTCAGGAAGCGCAACACCGGCTGGAGTACATCGTCGTGGTGGATCCGCATGTTGTAGATCTCGCCGATGGCCATCTGCGCGGCGGCACGCTCGAAGCCCGGCATACCGTGTCCCGGCATCCGGAAGTTCACGACCACATCGCGCACGGCTTGCATGGTCGGATCAGGTGCGATCTCGAAGGCCGCGCCCAGCAGATTGCGGTAGAAGACCATGTGCAGATTCTCGTCGGTGGCGATGCGCGCCAGCATCCGGTCGCAGACCGGGTCGCCGGACTGATGTCCGGTGTTGCGGTGCGAGACCCGGGTGGCCAGCTCCTGGAAGGCCACATACGCGACCGAGTGCAGCATCGAGTGACGGTTGTCGGACTCGAAGCCCTCCGCCATATGAGCCATCCGGAACTGCTCCAGCTTGTCCGGATCGACGGCCCGTGAGGTGAGCAGATAGTCGCGCATCACGATGCCGTGCCGGCCCTCTTCCGCCGTCCACCGGTGCACCCAGGTGCCCCAGGCTCCGTCGCGGCCGAAGAGGCTGGCGATCTCGTGGTGGTAGCTGGGGAGGTTGTCCTCGGTGAGCAGATTCACCACGAGCGCGATCTTGCCGATGTCGGTGACCTTCGACTGCTGAGGCTCCCAGGCCTCGCCGTCATCGAATATCCCCGGGAAGTTGCGGCCGTCCGTGAAGGGAACGTACTCGTGCGGCATCCAGTCCTTGGCGACCTTGAGATGACGGTTGAGTTCCTTCTCCACCACCTCTTCCAGCGCGTACAGCAGTCGGGCGTCGGTCCACGCGTCCGAACTGCCGAGGTGGGGAGAGACGAGTGTCACGGGTGCTCCTGGGGACGGGAGAGTGTTTACCTACGGGTTCGTAGGTTACGACACCGTAGGTTAAAGCCGTAGTAAGCCGGACGCCAAGCCCGCGGCACTCGAGTCTCTCCACGCACAGCGACGGCCGTCGAGTTTTCCGGCCGCGCCGGGAGCCGGTTCGGGGCCGGGCCGGACCTGAGCCGGTCCCGAACCGGCCCCGAACCGGCCCCGACCCTGGCCCCGGCCAGCGCCTAGGCGTACGGCAGTTCCGCCTCCCGTACCTCCTCGGCGCTGGTGTCCCGCAGCTCTCCGTCGAGCAGCAGCCAGCGCGTGATGCCGATCGACTCCAGGAACGGCAGATCATGGCTCGCCACGATCAGCGCGCCCTCGTACGACTCCAGCGCGGCGGTGAGCCGGCGCACGCTCGCCATGTCCAGATTGTTCGTCGGCTCGTCCAGCATGAGCAACTGCGGGGCGGGCTCGGCGAGCAGCAGGGCGGCGAGCGAGGCACGGAACCGCTCTCCGCCCGAGAGCGTCCCGGCCGGCTGGTCGGCCCGCGCGCCACGGAACAGAAAGCGCGCCAGCCGCGCCCTGACCAGGTTGTTCGTCGCGGCGGGCGCGAGGCGTACCACGTTCTCCACCACGCTCAGCGAGTCGTCCAGCACATCGAGCCGCTGCGGCAGAAAGCGCACCGGCACATGGGCGAGTGCCTCGCCGGAGACCGGCTCCAGCTCTCCGGCGACCGTACGCAGCAGCGTGGTCTTGCCCGCGCCGTTGCGTCCCACGAGCGCGATCCGCTCCGGGCCGTGGATCTCGAACCAGCCCAAGGCCTCGGCTCCGTGGCGCAGCCGCAGCTCGCGCAGGCTCAGCACGCTCCTGCCCGGATGGACCTTGGTGTACGGCAGCTCGATACGGACCTCGTCGTCGTCCCGTACCGCCTCCATCGCGTCGTCCAGACGCTCCTTCGCCTCGGCGAGCTTCTCGGCGTGCAGGGTGCGGTGTTTGCCCGCGGACTCCTGGGCGGCCTGCTTGCGCAGGTTCATCACAATGCGCGGCTCCCGCTTACTGTCGTACATCTTCCGGCCGAAGCGCGCCCGCTTGGCCAACTTGACCTGAGCGTCGGTCAGTTCACGCTTCTGCCGCTGTACGTCGGCCTCGGCGGCACGCACCGTGCGCTCGGCCGCCTCCTGCTCCTGGGCCAGTGCCTCCTCGTACGCGGAGTAGTTGCCGCCGTACCACCGCACCTCGCCGTCGTGCAGATCGGCGATCTGGTCGACGCGCTCCAGCAGTTCACGGTCATGGCTGACCACGATCAGCACACCGGACCAGGACGCGACCGCCGCGTACAGCCGCCGTCGCGCGTGCAGATCGAGATTGTTCGTCGGCTCGTCCAGCAGCAGCACACCGGGCCTGGCCAGCAGCAACGAGGCCAGTCGCAGCAGCACGCACTCGCCGCCGGACATCTCGCCGATGGTGCGGTCGAGTCCGATCCGTCCAAGGCCGAGCTGGTCGAGCGTGGCGCGGGCGCGCTCCTCGACATCCCAGTCGTCGCCGACGGCGGTGAAGTGCTCCTCGCTCGCGTCGCCCGCCTCGATGGCGTGCAGCGCGGCACGGGCCGAGGCGATACCGAGTGCCTCGTCCACCCGTAGCCCGGTGTCGAGCACCACGCTCTGTGGCAGGTAGCCGATGTCACCGGCGACCTTGATCTTTCCTTCGGACGGTGTCAGTTCGCCCGCGATCAGCCTCAACAGCGTTGATTTCCCTGATCCGTTGCGGCCGATCAGTCCGGTTCTGCCGGGACCGACGGAGAGCTGGAATCCGTCGAGGACACTCGTCCCGTCGGGCCAGCCGAAGGAGAGGGCGGTGCAGGTGATATGGGCGGGAGATGAGGACATACGGTTCTCCGGTCGTTGCGAAGTACTGAGTACGAAGTACTGGGGGAGGGGCAGGGCAACGGATGGAGACACCGCGGAACGGGAGAGGTCCCGGTCGGGGAGGACGGCTCGACAGCCGAGGTCACACACGAGAAAACACGGACGAATCCATGCGGCACGGTGTCTCAGGACCTCAGACGAGCAACGTCCTACTCCAATCGACGACAACAGGACGTCAGCCACCGTAGGCAGCGGTCGGGCGGGCGTCAAAGCATTTACTGGCGACGGAGGCGGTGGAGGCCGGCGGCGGTGGTGCAGGCCGGCGGCGCGGCAGGGAGCGTCAGCAGGCGTCGCGCAGCAGCTCGGTCAGATCGTGGTCCAGGTTCAGATGGAGATGCTCGTGGCCGGCCGGGACGAGGTCCTCGGAGCGCTCCAGGAAGCGGCGCAGATCGGAGGTGCGCAGATGGACCATCGCGGTGCCCTCGGGCGCGTGGAACTCCAGGACCGTACGGCCGTAGCCGAACGGCCGCACCCGCACATCGCCGAGACCGACCGGCTCGTGGATGCCCGAGGCCAGCAGCTCGCGGGAGAACTCCCAGGTCACCTCGGTGCCCTCCAGCGTCGCGAGCGGCGGGAACGCCATGCGGACGGCGAAGGGGTCGGTCCGGTCGTAACGGAGTGTCGCGGAGACGGTCTCGGTTCTGGGGACGGAAGCGACCAGTCGGGCCTGTACAGCCTGCTCGATGACGGGTGACATGACCTGATCCCCTTCGTCGGACCGCTGGTGGATCGGCGCGGTTCTCTCTCCTACTGGAAGGACGGCTGGGCGGCCCGATCAGTGCTCGGGAAGGTGGGTGACCTACGTCACCTGTCGGCGCGCCATGCCGGTCGAAAAGCGACTATATGATCATGTTTGTGCTACTCTAGCCGCTGGGAAGGCGGTACGAGGTGGCGCTCGGCTTTTTCGCTCCCTGGCCGCGGCATGGGCAGGTGCCCCGAAGGAGACCGCCCTGCGGGCCACGCACACCCTGGGCTGATCGCCTCCCTGCTCGGCCCGAAGGGCCGGCCGAAGGAGGAGGCCGATGGCACGCGTACTGATCACCGGTTCCAGCGACGGGCTCGGTCTGATGGCCGCGAAGCTGCTGGTGAGTCAGGGCCACAAGGTCACGCTGCACGCCCGTAACACCGAGCGGGCCCATGACGCCGCACACGCTCTGCCCGAGGCGGACGGCGTCGTCGTCGGTGATCTGTCGAGCATCGCCGATACGCGCCAGGTCGCCGAACAGGCGAACGAACGGGGACGGTATGACGCGGTGATCCACAACGCGGGTGTCGGCTTCCGCGAGCCGTACCGGCTGACCACCGAGGGACTTGTCCACGTCTTCGCCATCAATGTGGTGGCGCCGTATCTGCTCACCGCGCTGATCGATCGCCCGGACCGGCTGGTCTATCTCAGTTCCGCCATGCACCGCGGCGGCGAACCGGACCTGTTCGACCTGGGATGGACCCAGCGGGAGTGGAACCCGTCCCAGGCGTACTCCGACAGCAAACTCTGCGATGTCGCCCTGGCGTTCGCCGTGGCGCGCCGCTGGCCGGAAGTGCTCTCCAACGCGCTGACGCCCGGGTGGGTGCCGACGCGGATGGGTGGCCCCGGAGCGCCCGACGACATACGCCTCGCTCCCGTCACCCAGGCCTGGCTGGCCGTCAGTGACGACGAATCCGCGCAGGTGACCGGCCGGTATTTCTACCACCAGCAGGAGGCGGAGACCCACCCGGCCGCCAGGTCGTACACCTTCCAGGACGGGCTGCTCGAACGGTGTGCGCAGCTGACCGGCGCCCGGATCCCCGACGAGCGCGGCTGATGGCTGCGCGGCTGATGGTTGACGATGTGCGGCCTCCGTCCACTCGCGGAGGTCCCCTCCGGAGGTCCCCTCCGGATGCCCGCTTACCGACCCCTCAACCTGGGCAGGCCCGCCGACGACGTACGGACCTATGGCGGGACGGTGGCGGGCATGATCGCCGGTGCGGTCCACGCGTACGGTACCGCCGAGGATCCTGACGCCTAGACGCGGGCAGACACGGCCGACGCCGACAGGCACGGCCTAGGGTGTGATCACCATGACGCAGATCAGGACGCCCCAGGACGAGGCCGAGGCACGCGCCGTACAGGACGAGCTGCGCGGGCGTGTCGTGCTGGACGAGGCCGGGCCGCCGGCCGGTACGGGACTGGTGACCGGTGTGGACGTGGCGTACGACGACGTGCGCGATGTCGTCGCCGCGGCGGCCGTCGTGCTCGACGCCGCCACGCTCGCCGTGGTGGACGAGGCGACGGCCGTCGGCCGGGTCACCTTCCCGTATGTCCCCGGACTGCTGGCTTTCCGGGAGATTCCCACGGTCCTCGCCGCTCTTGACGCCCTCACCTCCGACCCGGGCCTTGTCGTCTGCGACGGCTACGGTCTGGCCCATCCGCGCCGCTTCGGCCTCGCCGCGCATCTCGGCGTGCTCACCGGGCTGCCGGTGTTCGGTGTGGCGAAGAATCCCTTCGCCTTCTCGTACGAACAGCCGGGCGCCGGGCGCGGTGACTCCTCGCCGCTGCTGGCCGACGACGGCGAGGAGGTCGGCCGGGCGCTGCGCACGCAGCCGGACGTCAAGCCGGTGTTCGTCTCGGTCGGCCACCGTGTCGACCTCGCCACCGCCTGCGCTCACACCCTGCGGCTGACGCCCGACTACCGCCTTCCCGAGTCCACCCGCAGGGCCGACGCCCTCTGCCGCCGCGCGCTGCGCGAGGCCACCGCGTAGCCGCCTGGAGCTGCTCGGCGTGCCGAGCCGGCCGCCGGGCGGTAGAACGGGAGGGATCTTCAGGACGCGGGAGGAAACCAAGCGCTTGCTCTCCACAGGGGTTGTGCGGAGTGCGGCAACCTTCTTAGCATCATTGCTGTTACATCAGTTGTGTCACAGTGCTGGGGGCAGGATGGCAACGACGGAGAACGGCCCGCTGACCGGCGTACGCGTGGTCGAGCTGGCCGGAATCGGGCCGGGGCCGTTCGCCGCCATGACTCTCGCGGACCTCGGCGCCGATGTCGTACGGATCGACCGCCCGGGCGGGGCCGGCCTCGGTATCGATCCGGCCCATGATCTGACCAATCGCAACAAGCGCTCCGTACTGATCGACCTCAAGGCCGAGGACGGCGCCGCGCGCGTACTCGATCTGGCCGAGCGCGCCGATGTGCTGATCGAGGGCTACCGTCCCGGAGTCGCCGAGCGCCTCGGTATCGGTCCCAAGGAGTGTCTCGCCCGTAATCCGCGCCTGGTGTACGGACGGATGACCGGCTGGGGCCAGGAGGGCCCGCTCGCCGAGCGCGCCGGGCACGACATCGGCTATATCGCCGTCAGCGGTGCCCTCTCCATGATCGGGAAGGCCGACGAGCCGCCGGCCCTTCCGGCGAATCTGCTCGGTGACTACGCGGGCGGCGCCCTCTATCTCGTCATCGGAGTGCTCGCGGCGCTCCAGCACGCCCGTACACCGGACGGTACGGGCCAGGTGGTGGACGCGGCGATCGTCGACGGGACGGCCCATCTCACGACCATGATCCACGCCATGATGGGCGCGGGCGGCTGGCAGGACCGGCGAGGAGCGAATCTGCTCGACGGCGGCAGCCCTTTCTACGGCTCGTACGAGACCGCCGACGGTGAGTACATGGCGGTCGGGCCGCTGGAGCCGCGGTTCTACAACGAGTTCATCGAGCGGCTCGGGATCGCGGACGAGGTCCCGAGCCGTAAGGACTTCGCCCGCTGGGACGAGCTGCGGGACGCCGTCGCGGCCCGGTTCCGGACGAAGACACGCGCGGAGTGGACGGCGGTCTTCGAAGGGACCGACGCCTGTGTCGCTCCGGTGCTCTCGCTGCGCGAGGCCCCCGTCCATCCGCATCTCGTGGCCCGTGGCACCTTCATCGATCATGGAGGGCTCGTCCAGCCGGCGCCCGCGCCGCGCTTCTCCGTCACGCCGGGCTCGGTGCGCCGTGGGCCCGCCAGACCGGGGGCGGACACCGCCGAGATCGCCCGCGACTGGGAACTGCCTTCGCCCGCCGATCCTTCCGTGGCTGCGCCTTCCGCAGCCGCGCCTTCGCTCGCCGAGCCCTCGCCGCCTGTGCCCGCGAAGGAGGACAGTTGAGTCGAGTGTTGAACTCCTGAACCGTCGCGCGTCCCGTTTCTCATCTCAGCGAAAGGCAGTCGCCGTGAGTACCGAAGCGTTCGTCTACGACGCGATCCGCACTCCGCGCGGTCGCGGCAAGGCCAATGGCGCCCTGCACGGCACCAAGCCCATCGATCTCGTCGTCGGACTGATCCATGAGATGCGCCGACGGCTGCCCGGACTCGATCCGGCGGCGATCGACGACATCGTCCTCGGCGTGGTGAGCCCGCTCGGCGACCAGGGTTCGGACATCGCCCGTATCGCGGCCATCGCAGCCGGACTGCCCGACTCCGTCGCCGGCGTACAGGAGAACCGCTTCTGCGCCTCCGGGCTCGAAGCCGTCAATCTGGCCGCGGCCAAGATCCGCTCCGGCTGGGAGGATCTGGTCCTGGCGGGCGGCGTCGAGTCGATGTCGCGTGTACCGATGGGTTCCGACGGCGGTGCCTGGGCCATGGACCCGATGACCAGCTTCGCGACCGGCTTCGCACCGCAGGGCATCGGCGCCGATCTGATCGCCACTCTGGGCGGATTCAGCAGGCGCGATGTGGACGAGTTCGCGGCGCTCTCCCAGGAGCGGGCCGCCGCCGCGTGGAAGGAGGGCCGTTTCGACCGCTCGGTCGTACCGGTCCTCGACCGCAACGGACTCACCGTCCTGGACCGCGACGAGCATCTGCGTCCCGGCACCACCGCCGACTCGCTCGCCGCGCTGAAGCCGTCGTTCGCCACGATCGGCGATGTCGGCGGCTTCGACGCGGTCGTCCTCCAGAAGTACCACTGGGTCGAGAAGATCGACCATGTCCACCACGCGGGCAACTCCTCCGGCATCGTGGACGGCGCGGCCCTCGTCGCCATCGGCTCCCGGGAGACCGGCGAGCGCTACGGGCTCACTCCGCGTGCCAGGATCGTCTCCGCCGCCGTCTCCGGCTCCGAGCCGACGATCATGCTGACCGGGCCTGCGCCCGCGAGCCGCAAGGCCCTCGCCAAGGCCGGACTGACGATCGACGACATCGACCTGGTCGAGATCAACGAGGCGTTCGCCGCGGTCGTACTGCGCTTCGTGGAGGAGATGGGGCTCCCGCTGGAGAAGGTCAATGTGAATGGCGGGGCCATCGCGCTCGGCCATCCGCTGGGGGCCACCGGGGCCATGATCCTCGGCACGCTCATCGATGAACTGGAGCGGCGGGACCAGCGGTACGGACTGGTGACGCTCTGTGTCGGCGGCGGTATGGGAGTCGCCACCGTGGTCGAGCGCGTCTGACCGTTCTGTCCGATCGTTCCGACCGGCCGACCCGTCCCGCCCTCTCTTCCTTCGTCCCCGTCATGGATTACGGAGCAGCAGCATGAGCGAGTCCACCCCCCAGGCGTCCTCGGCCATCCGCTGGGAACAGGACGGATCGGGCGTCGTCACCCTCGTCCTGGACGATCCACGCCAGTCCGCCAACACCATGAACGAGACCTTCCGGCACTCGCTCGCGGCGATCGCCGAGCGCGCCGAGGCCGAGCGGGACGGCATCCGCGGCATCATCGTCACCTCCGCCAAGAAGACCTTCTTCGCGGGCGGCGACCTCAAGGACATGATCAAGGTCGGCCCGGCCGACGCCCAGCGCGTCTTCGAGAGCGGCATGGCCGTCAAACACGCCCTGCGGCGCCTCGAAACCCTGGGCAAGCCCCTCGTCGCCGCCATCAACGGGGCCGCGCTGGGCGGCGGTTACGAGATCGCCCTCGCCTGCCACCACCGGATCGCCCTCGACGCGCCGGGATCGAAGATCGGTCTGCCCGAGGTCACGCTCGGACTGCTGCCCGCGGCCGGCGGAGTCACCCGTACGGTACGGCTGCTGGGCATCGCGGACGCGCTGCTCAAGGTGCTGCTCCAGGGCACCCAGTACTCGCCGCGGCGCGCGCTGGAGGCCGGGCTCGTCCATGAAGTCGCCGCCACCGCCGATGAGATGCTCGCGGCGGCCCATGCCTTCATCGATGCCCATCCCGAGTCCGTACAGCCCTGGGACGTCAAGGGCTACCGCATTCCCGGTGGTATGCCGTCCAGCCCGCGCCTCGCCGCCAATCTGCCCGCGTTCCCGGCCAATCTGAAGAAGCAGCTCGCGGGCGCGCCCTTCCCGGCGCCGCGCAATATCCTGGCGGCGGCCGTCGAGGGCGCGCAGGTCGACTTCGAGACCGCGCAGACCGTCGAGGCCCGCTACTTCACCGAGCTGGTCACCGGGCAGACCGCCAAGAACATGATTCAGGCGTTCTTCTTCGACCTCCAGGCTGTCAACTCGGGCGCGAGCCGCCCGCAGGGCATTCCACCGCGCGAGGTGCGCAAGGTCGCGGTCCTCGGCGCCGGAATGATGGGCGCGGGCATTGCCTACTCCTGCGCCCGCGCCGGTCTGGATGTCGTCCTGAAGGATGTCTCGCAGGACGCGGCCGAGCGAGGCAAGGCGTACTCCGAGAAGCTGCTCGCCAAGGCGCTCTCGCGTGGCCGTACGACCGAGGACCGGCGCGACGCGCTGCTCGCCCGTATCACACCGACCGCCGATCCCGCTGATCTCGCGGGCTGTGACGCCGTGATCGAGGCGGTATTCGAGGATCCGGCGCTCAAGCACAAGGTGTTCCAGGAGATCCAGGAGATCGTGGAGCCCGACGCGCTGCTCTGCTCCAACACCTCCACCCTGCCGATCACTCTGCTCGCCGAAGGCGTCTCCCGGCCCGCCGACTTCATCGGACTGCACTTCTTCTCACCGGTCGACAAGATGCCGCTGGTCGAGATCATCAAGGGCGAGCGGACGGGCGACGAGGCCCTCGCCCGTGCCTTCGATCTGGTACGTGCGATCAAGAAGACGCCGATCGTCGTCAATGACTCGCGCGGCTTCTTCACCTCACGGGTGATCGGGCAGTTCATCAACGAGGGCGTCGCGATGATCGGCGAGGGCATCGAGCCCGCATCGGTCGAGCAGGCCGCCGCGCAGGCCGGTTATCCTGCCAAGGTGCTCTCCTTGATGGACGAGTTGACACTTACCCTGCCGCGGAAGATCCGCGACGAGAGCAGGCGCGCGGTGGAGGAGTCGGGAGGCACCTGGACCGGTCATCCGGCGGACGCGGTGATCGACCGGATGGTGGACGAGTTCGGCCGTACGGGACGCGCGGGCGGCGCGGGCTTTTACGAGTACGACGCGGACGGCAAGCGTGTCGGGCTCTGGCCCGGACTGCGGGAGCACTTCGGAAAGGCAGATGCGCGGGATCTGTTCGCGGACATGCGGGAGCGGATGCTCTTCTCCGAGGCGCTGGACTCGGTGCGCTGTCTGGAGGAGAACGTTCTCACGTCGGTCGCCGACGCCAATATCGGCTCGATCATGGGCATCGGCTTCCCGGCCTGGACGGGCGGAGTGCTCCAGTACATCAACGGCTACGAGGGCGGGCTGCCCGGTTTCGTGGCGCGCGCCCGCGAGCTCGCAGGACGGTACGGAGAGCGCTTCGAGCCGCCCGCGCTGCTGGTGGAGAAGGCGGAGAAGGGCGAGACGTTCGGCGACGGGTGAGGGCGAGTGGGAGCGGGCGAGGACGGGGGAGAGCGGGCGCCGTTGAGACAGGTTGTACGTGCGGGCCGCGTGGACCGCGCGTACTACCGCGCACTCACTCCGCCGCCGCCTGGAACGCGGCCCGCAGCTCCTCCTTCAGCGACCGCTGGAACGCCGTGACCAGCGCCTGTACCACCAGCGGCTCCATATGCGCGGAGAGCGACTTCACCGCCGCGATCTGCTCCGGACCGGACGCGTCCCGTCCGTATGAGGGCGACACCTCGTCCCGGAACATCCGGGTCAGCTTGCGTGCCGCCTCACGGGTGTGCTCCAGCAGGACGGTGCGGGCCGCGAGGATCGTCTCCTGTGCGATGGGTACGTCGAGCAGCTCGACGCAGAGCCGCAGCAGCGCCGGATCCAGCCGGTAGGTATCGGGGCGGTAGCTGTCCGTGTCGTCGGTGTCTGGGCGATCGGTGTCCGGGCGGTCGTTGTCCGGGCGGTCGGCGCGGGCCAGGGCGCCCATCGCGGCGAGCCGGTCGATGTCGTCCTCCGTCAGCGCCCGTCCCGCCCTGCTCTCCAGCTCCGCCCGGGTGGCGTTCTCCGGCGAGTCCGGCGCCCAGGAGGCGACCAGCGCCCGGTGGATCGCCAGATCGCGGGCGCTGAGATCGGGCGGCAACTGTTCCAGATAGCGTTCGATCGCGGCGAGTGTCATGCCCTGCCGCTGAAGCTCCTCGATCAGTGCCAGCCGGGACAGATGCTCGGGTCCGTAGTGCCCGATCCTGCGGGCGCCGATGACCGGCGGCGGAAGCAGCCCGCGGCTGCTGTAGAACCGTACGGTACGCACGGTGACGCCGGCCCGCGCGGCGAGTTCGTCGACCGTGAGCGTCGGCCTTCCGGTCTCGGTGGCCATGGACCGCACCTCGCTTCCGGCTGCCATGGGTCGACAGATCGACTCGGTGGGACCGAATCGACTCGGTGGGACTCAGTGACACAGTATTGCTGTGCCACCACCGTTGTGAAAGTGGCGCCGTATGCGCGAGGCGACAAGGTGCGTGAGCGACGTGAGCGACAAGAGCCCCGTCCGGCCAGGGAACGGCCGGACGGGCACTCAGGTGCCGGACAGGGCTCTCGGGTGTCAGAACTGTTCGACGAAGTACGGGCTGATGGTCATCCAGCCGTTGCCCCGGGCGCCGTTGAGGCGGCCGGAGGAGTTCTGGCCCAGGGTGTACCAGGAGTCCACGTAGTCGGGATCGTTGGTCCACCAGGACGTCGGGATGGCGTCGAGGATGGCGTTGACCAGGGGGATGTAGGCGCCCTGGTCGGTGATGGTGAGCAGGATGTCCGCGATGGCCTTGGCGAGGGCCTGGTAGTTGGTGTCGCCGTCGTCCTCCATCATCACGACATCGGCGAGGTTGTACTTGTAGGACGACCAGTTGACGAGAATCTGGTTCGGGTAGTAGGTGGTGCCGTCGTTGTCCAGATACGGCATGGTCACCGTGTCGACACGGACCTTGCCGTCGAATCCGAAGCCGCTGACGATCGAGAAGATCTCGGCGTCGCCCGAGACCCAGGGCTCCTCGTCGTTGGACAGATAGACGGCGTCGATACGAGAGGTCCAGAAGCCGGCCGCGGCGGCGCGGTTCCGTGAGCCCTCGGTGGCCTCGGCGGTGGCCTCGGAGGCCTCGGCGACCTCGGCGGAGGACAGACCGTGCTTGGCGAGTTCCTTGTCCACGACGCCCAGGCCCGCGGCCATGGCCTTGGTGACGTCGATGTCGACGACGTAGACGGGCCGGTCCGGCGTCGTCCGCGCGTCCAGCGTGTGCGCCCGGCCACGGCTGTCGTAAGCGGTGATCGTCTCGGCGTTGTCATCGGTGCCGGCGGCGGCGACCAGCGGGACCGTACCCGCCGTCAGGGCGCCACGCATGGAGTCGGCGGCCAGCCGCAGCCGCAGCAGGGAACCGGTGTCGGCGCCCAGCCCCTTGGCGGCGGCGATGCGCTGGTCGCCCTTGGCGACGGTGGACTTGAGAGCCTGTCCGGCCTTCGCCGTGGCCCGGCCGGTCAGCGCGCTCAGATCGACCTGGTCCGAGGCGAGGGCCGCCGAGCGTATCTGCGCCCGCCATCTCTGGTCGCCGAGCGATGCGGCGACGGCACGGGCGGTCTGGTCCTCGACCTGCCCGACCGCCGAGACCGGCGCGGCGTCGGACGGACTCGGCTGCGAGGCTCCCGCGATCGGGGACGCCACGCCCTGGAGAGCGGCGACGGTGACGGCGGTGAGAGCGAGAGCGGTGGCATGGCGGCGTGTGAAACGCGTGCTCAAGGGTTCCTCCTGGAAGCGTGCCGCGTCCGCCTGCGGCGGGGCGGCGGTTGGGGGGAAGCGTTCAGGACGGAGCCGGATCTATGCGGGTAGATTCCGCTGGGAAAAGCATGTCCGTAGCATGCCAATAACGCAAGGACCTGCCGCGCCGTTGCCCCCAACCGCCAAGCGCCCGGGCCGAATTGTTCGCGTCGGCCCGGGCTTGAGTTTCTCTGTTGTTCAGCGCTGTGTTCGTTCAGCGCCGAGTTCAGCCCTGGGCGGTGGGCCTTACGACGACTTCGTTGATGTCGACGTCCAGGGGCTGGCCGATGGCGTAGTCGATTGCCGCGCCGATGGCCGAGGCGGAGATCGCGATGCCCATCTGGTCGTGGACGGCCTCGCGCACCGCGGAGTCACTGATCCCCTCGGTCAGCTCGCTACGGGTCAGACCGGGGCTGATCACCGTGACCCGCAGATCGCGGCTCTCCTGGCGGAGCCCCTCGGAGATGGCGCGCACGGCGAACTTGGTGGCGCTGTAGACGGCGGCGGTGGGGTCGACCCGGTGTCCGGAGACTGAGGCGATGTTCACGATGTGTCCCGCGCCCTGCTCCCGCATCAGCGGGAGCACTGCGGCGATGCCGTGCAGCACGCCGCGGACATTGACGTCGATCATGCGGTTCCACTCGTCGACCTTCAGGGCGTCCACCGTCGACAGGGGCATGACGCCCGCGTTGTTGACCAGGACGTCGACCCGCCCGTACCGCTCCCGTGCCGCCCGGGCGAAGGACCGGGTGCTCTCCAGGCTGGTCACATCCAGTTCGTGGTGGGCGGCCGCGCCCCCGTCGGCCTGGATGTCCTTCGCGATGGCGGCGATACGGTCGGTACGGCGGGGCCCCCGG
>NZ_FMDK01000388.1 GCF_900091995.1 Streptomyces sp. MnatMP-M17 | reverse complement strand
CCTTGTCGCCGTCGTACTCGATGGTGACCTGGGTCTTGCCGTCCGGGCGCAGATACGGGATGGTCCCGTTCTTGCGGACCTCGGAGAGACGGCGCGAGAGCCGGTGCGCGAGGTGGATCGGGAGCGGCATCAGCTCCGGCGTCTCGTCGCAGGCATAGCCGAACATCAGGCCCTGGTCGCCCGCGCCCTGCTTGTCCAGCTCGTCCTCATCGCCCTCGACACGCTTCTCGTACGCCGTGTCGACACCCTGGGCGATGTCGGGCGACTGCGCGCCGATGGACACCGAGACGCCACAGGAGGCACCGTCGAAGCCCTTCTTCGAGGAGTCGTAACCGATCTCCAGGATCTTGTCCCGCACGAGCTGGGCGATCGGCGCGTAGGCATTGGTGGTGACCTCGCCGGCCACATGGACCTGACCGGTGGTGATCAAGGTCTCCACGGCGACGCGGGAGGACGGGTCCTCCCGCAGGAGCGCGTCAAGAATGGTGTCGCTGATCTGGTCAGCGATCTTGTCGGGGTGACCTTCGGTCACGGACTCCGAGGTGAACAGACGGCGGGACACATCGCTCCCTGAGGTTGCAGCGGCTGCTGGCTGATCATTGGCGGTCCGGCGGGGGGCTGCAGCCCCGCGACGGACCACGACCACTTTATCGGTCGTATGACGCCACGGGGCGAAGTGTCTCGTTCTGTGGGAGTCCCGTCGCCCGCGGCACTGCATTATGCGATACGGCGATCGGCCCTGGCCAGAGCCCGCTACGCCGGATTAGAGCCGTTCTCAAGTGCCGGGAACGGCTGCTCAGGAAACGGTCTCGCGGAAGAGGCCGACCGAAGGACACGCAACACAGAATTCACGCGAGCCCCGGTTCACGTCCCGTCCAGACCCGTTCGCGCCCTGTTTCTCACCATTCGCCTCCCCACCGCTCCGGCCGCATATGGCGCCGGCCCCGGCTACCGAGGCTCGCCTTCCGGGGCCGGGCCCGGCCTGCTGCCCAGCCTCGGCACCACCAGATCCCAGACAACCTCCGCGAGGGCCTCCTTCGGCCCGTAGGGCACCGGAGTCTCCCCGCCGTCCGCGGCCAGCACCACCGCCTCGTTCTCCTCCGTGCCGAAGGCCTTCCGCTCCCCCACCTCATTGACGACCAGCAGGTCACATCCCTTGCGCAGCAGTTTGCGCCGACCGTTGGCGAGCACATCGTCCGTCTCCGCCGCGAAACCGACGATCACCTGCTCCTCGTGCGCGCGCTCAGCCGAGATCTCCGCGAGGATGTCCGGGTTGCGCACCAGGGCGACCGGCGCCGGCTCCTCGCCGTCCTTCTTCTTGATCTTTCCCTCGGCGTACACGGCCGGTCTGAAGTCGGCGACGGCAGCCGCCATGACCACCGCGTCGGCCTCCGCCGCGGCCTTCAGCACGGCCTCCCTGAGCTGTACGGCCGTCCCGACATGGACCACATCGACGCCCGCCGGATCCGCCATCCCCGTATTGGCCTCGATCAGAGTGACCCGGGCTCCCCGGGCCGCCGCCGTACGGGCCAGGGCGAATCCCTGCTTGCCCGAGGAGCGGTTTCCCAGATAGCGCACCGGGTCGAGCGGCTCGCGCGTACCGCCCGCGCTGACCACGACATGGCGGCCCGCCAGATCCGGTTCCGGGACACCGCGCGCCAGGACCCGGCGGCAGAGCTCGAAGATCTCACCGGGATCGGGCAGCCGGCCCTTGCCGGTGTCGACACCGGTGAGCCGGCCGACGGCGGGCTCGATGACCACGGCCCCACGGCGGCGCAGCGTCGCGACATTCTCCCGTGTGGCCGGGTGCTCCCACATCTCGGTGTGCATGGCCGGTGCGAAGACGACCGGGCAGCGGGCGGTGAGAAGCGTATTGGTGAGCAGATCGTCGGCGAGACCGTGCGCAGCCTTGGCGAGCAGATCCGCGGTGGCCGGAGCGACGACGACCAGATCGGCGGACTGCCCGATCCGTACGTGAGGCACCTCATGGACATCGGCCCAGACCTCGGTGGAGACGGGGTGGCCGGAGAGCGCCGACCATGTCGCGGCCCCGACGAAGTGCAGCGCGGAGGCGGTCGGCACGACCCGTACGTCATGGCCGGACTCGGTGAGTCTGCGCAGCAGCTCGCACGCCTTGTACGCCGCGATCCCGCCGGCGACCCCCAGAACGACCTTCGGCTTCTCCACCGTGTCTCCCCTCGACCCGACGACTCGGCCTTCTCGTACCCGCTCGTACGTCCGGCCGTCCCTATGTCCGTACGTCCCCGCGTCCGTACGTCCCAAGGACATGACACACCACAGGCCCGGCAGTCCGCTGCCGGGCCTGTGGATAAACGAGAGGAAGTGCGAAGGTACTACTTAAGCTACTTAAGCGAACGTGCTACTGAACTACTGAGCGGGGCCCTCGATGGCCTCGGAGGTCAGCAGACCCGCGTTGATCTCGCGCAGGGCGATGGAGAGCGGCTTCTCGTGGACATGGGTGTCCACCAACGGGCCGACGTACTCGAGCAGGCCCTCACCGAGCTGCGAGTAGTACGCGTTGATCTGGCGCGCGCGCTTGGCCGCGTAGATCACGAGGCTGTACTTCGAGTCCGTGGCCTCGAGCAGCTCATCGATCGGCGGGTTGATGATGCCCTCGGGCGTGGTGATGGAAGAGGACACTCTCTAGCCTTCCGAAGAAAATGCAGGGAAATTCAGGGAGATACCGGCGGCCCGTACCGGCGCCGCCGACGGCGGGATTCCCGCATCGGGAAAAGCCCACAAAAGATCATGCAACTGCCATCAAGGCTAGCAGCTCACGTGCGACGTCCTCGACAGAGGTGTTGACCAGGGTCGTATCGAACTCCGACTCGGCGGCCAGTTCCACCTTGGCGACCGCCAGCCGGCGCTCGATCACCTCGGGCGATTCGGTGCCCCGGCCGGTGAGCCGGCGCACCAGCTCGTCCCAGCTCGGCGGTGCCAGAAAGACCAGCCGGGAATCGGGCAGCGATTCCTTGACCTGCCGGGCGCCCTGGAGATCGATCTCCAGAAGGACGGGCTCACCCGATCCCAGCCGGTCCAGGACCGCCTGCCGCGGAGTGCCGTAGCGATGGCCCGCGAACTCCGCCCATTCCAGCAGTTCACCATTGGCGACCAGTTTGTCGAACTCCTCGTCGGTGACAAAGAAGTACTGGACGCCGTGGCGTTCGCCGGGGCGCGGCTTTCTGGTGGTGGCCGACACCGAGAGCCATACCTCGGGGTGGACCTTGCGCATATGGGCGACGACCGTGCTCTTGCCGACCCCGGAAGGGCCGGAGAGCACGGTCAGCCGCGGTCGTGCCTCTGCTGCCATGCAGCGATTATCCAGGTTCCCGGGAGTCTCCGGGAACGTCAGGCGCCGCTGCCGCCGAACTCGCGCTCAAGGGAGGCGATCTGGTTGGAGCCGAGACCTCGGACACGCCGGCTCTCGGAGATGCCGAGTCGCTCCATGATCTGCTTGGCGCGGACCTTGCCCACGCCGGGCAGGGACTCGAGCAGTGCGGAGACCTTCATCTTCCCGATGACGTCATTCTCCTGGCCCTGCTTGATGACGTCATGGAGAGAGGCGCCGGAGTGCTTGAGTCGATTCTTGACCTCGGCCCGCTCCCGGCGAGCCGCGGCGGCCTTTTCGAGCGCGGCTGCGCGCTGTTCAGGGGTAAGGGGCGGAAGAGCCACGCCTACGTCACCTCGGATGTCGAACTGTCGGATACGGACCGGTGAGGAACCTGTTCGCCCCACACCAGGCGAGCAACGGGCAACGTACTGCACGTTGGCTCTCGACGGAGACTAGCGGCCAAGGCCGCTGGAGTCAGCGAGAACAGACGAAAAGTCCTGGTCAGCATCGATCAGGGGTGACATTTTGGTCATTTTGCCCAACTTTTTGGACAGCGGGCCCGGCGAGAAGCCCGTGATCGCCATCCATGTGTACGGGGCAAGCTCCCGCTGGGCCTTTCGGTGGACCGCTCCACGGACTTCTCCATGGACTGCGCCACCGGCCTCCCCACACGCCTCCCGCATGCCTCCCTCACACCTCTCCGACCGCTGTCCGCACCTCGTCCGCGAACCGCCGCGCGGCCTCCCGAAGGGCACTGATGTCCGGACCGTGGCGCAGCACTCCTCGGCTGACGCTCGGGACCACATTGCCCACCGCGCCACCGAACAAACCGGGCAGATCGGCCGGAGTCGCGCCCTGTGCGCCGATGCCGGGAGCGAGAAGCGGACCGTTGATCGCGAGATCCGCGCCCGCCCGCGCGAGCGTCGCCCCGACGACCGCACCGACGGATCCGAGCGGTTCCGCGCCCGCGTTCTCGGCGGCCATGTGGTCGAGCATGAGCTGCGCCACCGACCGGCCGTCGGCGGCGGTGGCGCGCTGTACCTCGGCGCCCTCCGGATTGGAGGTGAGCGCGAGCACGAAAACTCCGGCGCCCGAGACGGCCGCCGCGTCGAGCGCCGGCCGCAGAGATCCGAAGCCGAGGTACGGCGAGACCGTGACCGCGTCCGAGAAGAGCGGCGAGTCCTTGTCCAGATAGGTCGCCGCGTACGCCGCCATCGTCGAGCCGATGTCACCGCGCTTGGCGTCCATCAGGACCAGCGCTCCGGCCGCCCGCGCCTCCTCGACGGCCTTCTCCAGTACGGCGATACCGCGCGAGCCGAAGCGCTCGAAGAACGCCGACTGCGGTTTGAGCACGGCCACACGGTCGGCGAGTGCCTCCACCGTCGTACGGGTGAAGCGCTCAAGGCCCGCGACATCGTCACCGAGGCCCCAGGACGTGAGCAGAGAGCCATGCGGATCGATGCCGACGCAGAGCTGCCCCCGGGTGTCCATGGCATGCCGCAGCCGGGCCCCGAAGGGCTCCCGGCCGTCCTGGTGTCCCTCGGAGCCAGGTCCGGCGTCAGGTCCGGTGTCAGGTCCGGTGTCAGGTCCGACGCCGGTGCCGGGCCGTTCGCCGGACAGTTCCTCGGTCATGCGGTCACCTTCCGGGTGTCTGCGCCGACGGCCTCGGCCAGCGTGGCGTACGGGCTGACCCTGAGCTGGGCCGCGAGTCCCTTGTGCACGGAGCGGCTCCAGAACGGGCCCTCGTAGATGAACGCGCTGTAGCCCTGGACCAGCGTGGCACCGGCGAGGATGCGCTGCCAGGCGTCCTCGGCGTTCTCGACACCGCCGACGCCGACCAGCGTGATCCGGTCGCCCACCCGCGCGTACAGTCGGCGCAGCACCTCCAGCGAGCGTGCCTTCAAGGGCGCGCCCGACAGTCCGCCGGTCTCCGCGATCAGTCCGGGCTCCGACCTCAGCCCGAGTCCCTCGCGCGCCACGGTGGTGTTGGTGGCGATGATCCCGTCCAGACCGAGTTCGACGGCGAGGTCGGCCACGGCGTCGATGTCCTCGTCCGCGAGATCGGGCGCGATCTTGACCAGCAGCGGGACCCGGCGGCCGGTGACGGTACGGTCGGCCGCCTCCCGTACGGCGGTCAGCAGCGGCCGGAGCAGGCCGACGGCCTGGAGGCTGCGCAGTCCCGGAGTGTTGGGCGAGCTGACATTGACCACGAGATAGTCGGCGTGGCCCGCCAGCCGCTCCGTCGAGAGAACGTAATCGGCGATCGCCTCACTCTCGGGGACGACCTTGGTCTTGCCGATGTTGACGCCGACGGTCGTCCTGAAGACCGCCCTGCGGTCCGCCAGCCGTGCCGCCACGGCTGCCGAGCCCTCGTTGTTGAAGCCCATCCGGTTGACCAGGGCGCGGTCGGCCACCAGCCGGAAGAGCCGCTGCCTGGGGTTGCCGGGCTGCGGCTCGCCCGTGACCGTACCGATCTCGACATGGTCGAAGCCGAGCATGGTCATGCCGTCGATGGCCAGCGCGTTCTTGTCGAAGCCCGCGGCGAGTCCGAAGGGACCGTGCATCCGCAGTCCGAACGCCTCGGTACGCAGCTCCTCGAAGCGCGGCGCGAGGGCCGCGGCGACGAACGTACGCAGCACGGGCACACGGGCCGCCAGCCGGATCCAGCCGACGGCGAGCTGGTGGGCGCGCTCCGGATCCATCCGCCGGAAGACCAGCCTGAAGAAGAATCTGTACGTGGAGTGGGACATGGAGTGGCTCTTCCTCCGGCCTAGTCCTCGCGCGCCGCGGTCAGCCGCTCCGCGTGCTCCTGGAGCGAGCGGACGCCGACCTCGCCGTGGTTGAGGGCGTCGATGCCCTGAACGGCGGCGGCCAGTGCCTGGACCGTTGTGAGGCACGGGACACCGCGCGCCACCGCCGCGGTACGGATGTCGTAGCCGTCGAGGCGGCCACCGGTGCCGTACGGCGTGTTGACGATGAGGTCGACTTCTCCGTCGTGGATGAGCTGGACGACGGTCTTCTCGCCGTCCGGGCCCTCGCCCTCGCTCTGCTTGCGCACCACGACCGCGTTGATCCCGTTGCGCCTGAGCACTTCGGCGGTGCCGGAGGTGGCGAGCAGTTCGAAGCCGTGGGCGACCAGCTCACGCGCCGGGAAGATCATCGAGCGCTTGTCCCGGTTGGCGACGGAGATGAAGGCGCGGCCCTTGGTGGGCAGCGGCCCGTACGCGCCCGCCTGCGACTTGGCGTATGCCGTGCCGAAGGCCGAGTCGATGCCCATGACCTCGCCGGTGGAGCGCATCTCCGGGCCGAGGACGGTGTCCACTCCGCGCCCGTGGATGTCGCGGAAGCGCGACCACGGCATCACGGCCTCCTTGACCGAGATCGGCGCGTCGAGCGGCAGTGTGCCACCGTCGCCATGGGCCGGCAGCAGCCCTTCGGCGCGCAGTCCGGCGATGGTGGCGCCCAGCGAGATCCGGGCCGCGGCCTTCGCGAGCGGTACGGCGGTCGCCTTGGAGGTGAAAGGGACCGTACGGGAGGCGCGCGGGTTGGCCTCCAGGACGTACAGGATGTCGCCGGCCATCGCGAACTGGATATTGATCAGCCCGCGGACTCCGACGCCCTTGGCGATGGCCTCCGTGGAAGCGCGCAGCCGCTTGATGTCGAAGCCGCCCAGGGTGATCGGCGGCAGGGCGCACGCCGAGTCGCCGGAGTGGATACCGGCCTCCTCGATGTGCTCCATCACTCCGCCGAGATACAGCTCCGTGCCGTCGTAGAGCGCGTCCACGTCGATCTCGATGGCGTCGTCGAGGAACCGGTCCACGAGGACCGGCCGGGTGGGACTGATCTCGGTGGACTCGGCGATGTACGAGGAGAGCCTGGTCTCGTCGTACACGATCTCCATGCCGCGCCCGCCGAGGACGTACGAGGGCCGTACGAGGACCGGATAGCCGATCTCGTCGGCGATGGCCTTGGCCTCGGCGAAGGTGGTGGCGGTGCCGTGCTTGGGCGCGGGCAGTCCGGCCTCGGCGAGGACACGGCCGAAGGCACCGCGGTCCTCGGCGGCGTGGATCGCCTCGGGAGGCGTGCCGACGACCGGTACGCCGTTGTCCTTGAGCGCCTGGGCGAGACCGAGCGGTGTCTGGCCGCCGAGCTGCACGATGACGCCCGCGATCGGGCCGGCCTGCGACTCGGCGTGCACGATCTCCAGGACGTCCTCCAGGGTGAGCGGCTCGAAGTAGAGCCGGTCGGAGGTGTCGTAGTCGGTGGAGACGGTCTCCGGGTTGCAGTTGACCATCACGGTCTCGTAGCCCGCGTCGCTGAGCGCGAAGGAGGCATGGACACAGGAGTAGTCGAACTCGATGCCCTGGCCGATCCGGTTGGGCCCCGAGCCGAGGATGATCACGGCGGGCTTCTCGCGCGGCGCGACCTCGCTCTCCTCGTCGTAGGAGGAGTAGAAATACGGCGTCTTCGCGGCGAACTCGGCGGCACAGGTGTCCACCGTCTTGTAGACCGGGCGCACTCCGAGGGCGTGCCTGACCTCGCGGACCACATCCTCGCGCAGACCGCGGATCCCGGCGATCTGGGCGTCGGAGAAGCCGTGCCGCTTGGCCTCGGCGAGCAGTCCGGGCGAGAGCCTCGCGGCGCCGGCCAGCTCGTCGGCGTACTCCTTGATCAGGAAGAGCTGGTCGACGAACCACGGATCGATCTTCGTCGCCTCCAAGACCTCCTCCTGGCTGGCGCCGGCACGGATGGCCCGCATGACGGTGTTGATACGGCCGTCGGTGGGCACCTTCGCGGTCTCCAGCAGCGCGTCCTTGGCGCCCGGCCCCGCGATGCCGGCGTCCTCGGTGAAGGAGAACTGGCTGCCGGCCTTCTCCAGCGAGCGCAGCGCCTTCTGGAGCGCCTCGGTGAAGTTACGGCCGATGGCCATGGCCTCGCCGACCGACTTCATGGTGGTGGTGAGGCTGGCGTCGGCCGCCGGGAACTTCTCGAAGGCGAAGCGCGGCACCTTGACGACCACATAGTCGAGCGTCGGCTCGAAGGACGCCGGTGTCTTCTCGGTGATGTCGTTGGGAATCTCGTCCAGCGTGTAGCCGACGGCCAGCCGGGCGGCGATCTTCGCGATCGGGAAGCCGGTGGCCTTGGAGGCGAGCGCGGAGGAGCGGGAGACCCGCGGATTCATCTCGATGACGATGATCCGGCCGTCCTCCGGATTGACCGCGAACTGGATGTTGCAGCCGCCGGTGTCCACACCGACCTCGCGGATCACGGCGATACCGATGTCCCGCAGGATCTGGTACTCACGGTCGGTGAGCGTCATCGCGGGCGCGACGGTGATCGAGTCGCCCGTGTGCACGCCCATCGGGTCGAAGTTCTCGATGGAGCACACGACCACGACATTGTCGTTCTTGTCGCGCATCAGCTCCAGCTCGTACTCCTTCCAGCCGAGGATGGACTCCTCCAGGAGCACCTCGGTGGTCGGCGAGAGCATCAGGCCCTGTCCGGCGATCCGCCGCAGCTCGCCTTCGTCGTGCGCGAAGCCGGAGCCCGCGCCGCCCATGGTGAAGGAAGGGCGGACGACGACGGGATAGCCGCCGAGTGTGCCGACTCCGGCCAGCACCTCGTCCATGGAGTGGCAGATGACCGAGCGCGCGGACTCGCCGTGGCCGATCTTGGCGTGGACGGCCGCGACGACCTCCTTGAAGAGATCGCGGTCCTCGCCCTTGTTGATCGCCTCGACATTGGCGCCGATCAGCTCGACTCCGTACTTGTCGAGCGTGCCCGCGTCATGGAGGGAGATCGCGGTGTTGAGCGCGGTCTGGCCGCCCAGGGTGGGCAGCAGCGCGTCGGGGCGCTCCTTGGCGATGATCTTCTCGACGTAGTCCGGTGTGATCGGTTCGACATAGGTGGCGTCGGCGATCTCCGGGTCCGTCATGATCGTGGCGGGATTGGAGTTGACCAGGATGACGCGCAGGCCCTCGGCCTTGAGGACACGGCAGGCCTGGGTACCGGAGTAGTCGAACTCAGCGGCCTGGCCGATGACGATCGGTCCTGAACCGATGACCAGGACGGACTGGATATCGGTGCGCTTAGGCACGCTGGTCCTCCATCAGGGATACGAAGCGGTCGAAGAGATACGCGGCGTCGTGCGGGCCCGCAGCCGCTTCGGGGTGGTACTGGACGCTGAAGACCGGCCGGTCGAGCAGCCGCAGGCCCTCGACCACGCTGTCGTTGAGACAGACGTGGGAGACCTCGGCGCGGCCGTAGGGAGTCTCCGAGATCCGGTCGAGCGGAGCGTCCACGGCGAATCCGTGGTTGTGCGCGGTGATCTCGACCTTCCCGGTGGTCCGGTCCTGTACGGGCTGGTTGATGCCGCGGTGGCCGTACTTCAGCTTGTACGTGCCGAAGCCGAGCGCTCGGCCGAGGAGCTGGTTGCCGAAGCAGATGCCGAAGAGCGGAGTGCCGCGCTCCAGGACGCCCTTGACGACGGTGAGATCGGCGGTGGCCGGGTCGCCGGGACCGTTGGAGAGGAAGACGCCGTCAGGGCCGGTCGCGTACACCTCGTCCAGCGTGGCCGTGGCCGGCAGGACATGCACCTCGATACCGCGCTCGGCCATCCGGCGCGGAGTCATGCCCTTGATGCCGAGGTCCAGCGCGGCGACGGTGAACCGCTTCGGGCCTATGGCGGGCACCACGTAAGGACGCCCGGTGGCGACCTCGGCGGACAGATCGGCGCCCGACATCCCGGGCACCGCCTGGACGCGCGCGAGCAGTGCCGTCTCGTCCGCGAGCGCCTCGCCGGAGAAGATCCCGACGCGCATCGCGCCGCGCTCGCGCAGATGGCGGGTGAGCGCGCGCGTGTCGATACCGCTGATGCCGACGACGCCCTGGGCGAGAAGTTCCTCGTCGAGCGAGCGCCGTGAGCGCCAGTTGGACGGCGTGCGCGCCGGATCGCGTACGACATAGCCGGCGACCCAGATCCGCTTCGACTCCGGGTCCTCGTCGTTGACTCCGGTGTTGCCGACGTGCGGCGCGGTCATCACGACGACCTGGCGGTGGTACGACGGATCGGTCAGCGTCTCCTGGTAGCCGGTCATACCGGTGGAGAACACCGCCTCGCCGAACGTCTCCCCCACGGCCCCATAGGCACGGCCGCGGAAGCTGCGGCCGTCCTCCAGGACGAGTACGGCGTCGGACGCCTGGGCGCGGGCGGTTCCCCGGGCGGAGGTGGTCATCGTGCGGGGCCTTCCGTCGTGACGTGCATGGTGTCCGTGGCGGCGTTCCTGGAGCCTTGAGGCAGGGCCGTGAGGGCGTTGACGGCCTCGACCCAGGCGGTGTGCTCGGCGGAGCGGTCGGAGCGGAAGCCCGAGTCGATCAGCGTGCCGCCGTGCTCCCAGGTGACGATCAGCAGCCCGCCCTCGGCGAGAACCTTGCCCGCGATGCCCTTGTCGAGCCGTGCCTCGCGGAGCTGTGCGGCCGGGACGAAGAAGTCGTTCGCGCCGGGCCGTACGACATCCAGCCCGGCGTCGGTGAGCGTCAGCTCCACCCGGCTGCGGGCGCCCAGGCCATGGGCCACGATGCGGTCGAGCCACTGTCCGGCGGTGGTGGAGCCGTGGTAGCGGCCGGTCATCGCGAGAGTGGCCGTACCGGGCGTATCGGGTGCGGTGGGCAGCTCGGGCAGTCCGGACTGGAGACTGCCGCGCCACTTCCAGCCCTGGCGCATCAGCCAGTACACGAACGCGATGAAGAGCAGCAGGCCGACGACCCAGCCGGCGCGGGCGGCCCAGTCGGTCACCTCCGCCGACTTCTGCTCGGCGGCCACAGGGACCGGAAGGGCCAGAGGGAGGTGAAGCATCGCACTTGTCACGCCAGATTCCCGTCGACGACCGTGGCGCGGCCCCGGAGGAAGGTGTGGGTGACGCGTCCTGGCAGCTCACGGCCCTGATACGGGGTGTTGCGGCTGCGGGAGGCGAAGCCCGTCGGGTCCACGGGACCACGGTATGCCGGATCGACCAGGGTGAGGTTGGCGGGCTCGCCCACCGAGACGGGACGGCCGTGGCCGGTGAGACGGCCGATACGGGCCGGGCGGAACGACATCCGGTCGGCCACTCCGGCCCAGTCCAGCAGCCCGGTCTCCACCATGGTCTCCTGGACCACCGACAGTGCCGTCTCCAGGCCGACCATGCCCATGGCGGCGGCGGCCCACTCGCAGTCCTTGTCCTCGTGCGGATGCGGCGCGTGGTCGGTGGCGACACAGTCGATCGTGCCGTCCGCGAGCGCCGCGCGCAGCGCCTGTACGTCCGCCTCGGTCCGCAGCGGCGGATTCACCTTGTAGACCGGGTCGTACGAGCGGACCAGCTCGTCGGTGAGCAGGAGATGGTGCGGAGTCACCTCGGCCGTGACATTCCAGCCCTTGGACTTCGCCCAGCGCACCAGCTCCACGGATCCGGCCGTCGAGAGATGGCAGATATGGACGCGGGAGCCGACATGGGCGGCGAGCAGCACATCGCGGGCGATGATCGACTCCTCGGCGACGGCCGGCCAGCCGCCGAGCCCCAGCTCGGCGGAGACGACGCCCTCGTTCATCTGCGCGCCCTCGGTCAGCCGCGGCTCCTGGGCGTGCTGTGCGATCACTCCGTCGAACGCCTTCACATACTCCAGCGCCCGCCGCATGATCACGGCGTCGTCCACGCACTTGCCGTCGTCCGAGAAGACGCGCACCTGGGCGGCGGAGTCATGCATGGCGCCCAGCTCCGCGAGGTGCTTGCCCTCCAGTCCGACGGTCACGGCGCCGACCGGCTGGACATCGCAGTAGCCGTGCTCCCGGCCCAGCCGCCAGACCTGCTCGACCACACCGGCGGTGTCGGCCACGGGAAAGGTGTTGGCCATGGCGTGGACGGCGGTGAAGCCGCCGACGGCGGCGGCACGGGTGCCCGTCAGCACGGTCTCGGAGTCCTCGCGGCCCGGCTCCCGCAGATGGGTGTGCAGATCGACCAGACCGGGCAGCAGCACGCGTCCCTCGGCCGCCACGACCGTCGCGTCGCCCGCGTCCAGTCCCGGGGCCGTCGCCGCGATGGTCTCACCGTCGATCAGCACGTCCTGCGGCTCACCGCCGAGCACCCGCGCGCCCCGGATAAGGATCTTGCTCATGGTTACTCGTTCTCCTCGTTACGGGCGGGAATGGGTGACGGCGGGCTCGTTGCCGCCCAGCAGCAGATAGAGCACGGCCATCCGGATCGAGACACCGTTGGCCACCTGCTCGACAGCCGTGCAGCGGCCGGAGTCGGCGACCTCCGCGGTGATCTCCATACCGCGGTTCATCGGGCCGGGATGCATCACGACGGAGTCCTCGGGCATCCGGCTCATCCGGTCGCCGTCCAGTCCGTAGCGGCGGGAGTACTCGCGCTCGGTCGGGAAGAACGCGGCGTTCATCCGCTCGCGCTGCACCCGCAGCATCATCACGGCGTCGGACGCGGGCAGCACCCGGTCCAGGTCGTACGACACCTCGCACGGCCAGTGCTCGACACCGATCGGTACGAGCGTGGGCGGAGCGACCACCGTGACCTGGGCGCCGAGTGTGTGCAGCAGCAGGATGTTCGAGCGGGCGACACGGCTGTGCAGCACATCGCCGACGATGGTGACCCGCCGCCCGTCGAGGCCGCGCCCTATGCCCTGGTCGCCGCCGACCAGCCGGCGGCGCAGCGTGAAGGCGTCGAGCAGCGCCTGTGTGGGGTGCTCATGGGTGCCGTCGCCCGCGTTGACGACCGCGCCGTCGATCCAGCCGGAGGTGGCGAGCCGGTACGGAGCACCGGACGCGGGATGCCGGATGACGACGGCGTCGGCGCCCATCGCCTCCAGCGTCAGCGCGGTGTCCTTGAGCGACTCGCCCTTGGAGACGGACGAGCCCTTGGCGGAGAAGTTGATGACGTCTGCCGACAGCCGCTTGGCGGCGGCCTCGAAGGAGATCCGGGTGCGGGTGGAGTCCTCGAAGAAGAGATTCACGACGGTACGGCCGCGCAGCGTCGGCAGTTTCTTGATGGGCCGGTCGGCGACCCGGGCCATCTCTTCCGCGGTGTCGAGGATCAGCACGGCGTCGTCACGGCTGAGATCGGCCGCCGAGATGAGATGGCCGGGTGTGCGGGGGTTTGCCCCTGGGAGGCGCAGCATCGGGAGAGTGCTCCGGTGTCTGGGTGTGCGGGCATGCGGGCGCCCGGAGGCGTCCGTACGGGGATCAGGACGTACGGAGGCAGGTGCTACTGCTCGCCGGACGCGACAGGCCGCTGGAGGCCGAGCAGCACGGTGTCGCGGCCGTCCTCCTCGGCGAGCTGGACCTTGACCGTCTCCCGCAGCGAGGTGGGGATGTTCTTGCCGACGTAGTCGGCGCGGATCGGCAGCTCGCGATGGCCGCGGTCGACCAGGACGGCGAGCTGGACGGCCCGGGGCCGGCCGATGTCGCCGAGGGCGTCGAGGGCGGCGCGGATGGTCCGGCCGGAGAAGAGCACATCGTCCACGAGGACCACGAGACGTCCGTCGACGCCGTCGGCGGGAATGTCGGTGCGGGCCAGCGCACGAGCGGGACGCAGCCGCAGATCGTCGCGGTACATGGTGATGTCGAGGGAGCCGACCGGGATCGAGCGTCCCGTGATCTCCGCGAGCTTGTCGGCCAGCCGTCGGGCCAGGAAGACACCGCGGGTCGGAATGCCGAGCAGCACCACGTCGTCGGCGCCCTTGGCGCGTTCGACGATCTCGTGGGCGATACGGGTCAGGGCCCGCGCGATGTCGGGGGCTTCCAGCACGGGGCGCGCGGCACCGGAGCTGTCGGCCGAGGAGTCTGTCGTGTCTGTGTCCATAGGAACCATGGCGGAACAGACCTCCTTCTCCGCCTCACGGGACGGACTTTAAAGGACGTCGGATTTACGCCACTCAGGCTAGCAGGCCGTCCGTCGAACACCTGGTGGCACCCCCTCGGAAGGCAGTCAGGAAGCGGCGGAAAGCCTTGCGGGAAGCCGGTCGGGGATCCCTCGGCTTGACGCATCCAAGTAACGCTGCGTAACCTCACAGTGAGTTACCAGACTTCGTCCGGGGAGCTATATGTCCAGCGAATACGCAAAGCAGCTCGGGGCCAAACTCCGCGCCATCCGCACCCAGCAGGGCCTCTCGCTCCATGGGGTGGAGGAGAAGTCCCAGGGCCGCTGGAAGGCAGTGGTGGTCGGTTCGTACGAGCGTGGCGACCGTGCCGTGACGGTGCAGCGCCTCGCCGAGCTGGCGGATTTCTACGGGGTCCCCGTGCAGGAACTGCTTCCTGGCACGACGCCCGGCGGAGCCGCCGAGCCGCCGCCGAAGCTCGTCCTCGACCTGGAGCGGCTGGCCCATGTGCCGCAGGAGAAGGCGGGCCCGCTCCAGCGGTACGCGGCGACGATCCAGAGCCAGCGCGGTGACTACAACGGCAAGGTGCTGTCGATCCGCCAGGACGATCTGCGCACGCTGGCCGTGATCTACGACCAGTCGCCGTCGGTCCTGACCGAACAGCTCATCAGCTGGGGCGTTCTCGACGCGGACGCCCGCCGCGCGGTGGCCCACGAAGAGGGCTGACCGAATCCGGCATAACAGCCGATATAACAGCAGAAACGTCACCTCCGGGGGACGGTCCCGTATTGCCCGCGGGACCGTCCCCCGGCGCGTCCGGCACGCCCGGCGCAGCCGTACCCTCAAGCGCCGGACGGGCCTGAGCCCGGCCGGCGCTTGAGGACACAGCACGGCGCCCGTTCGGCGCCCGTCCGGCATTGAGGGCAGGTACCTGCCCTCCCGGTGCCTCAGGCGCGGCGCAGGCTCGGTTTGAGGTCCTTGAAGCGGCCGAGCAGCCCGTTCACAAAGGACGGGGAGTCGTCGGTGGAGAACTCCTTGGCGAGCTGGACCGCCTCGTCGATCACGACCGCGTCCGGGGTGCCGTCCACCCACACCAGCTCATAGGCGCCGAGCCGCACGATGTTCCGGTCCACGACCGGCATCCGGTCCAGCGTCCAGCCCACCGAGTAGGTGGAGATGAGGTCGTCGATACGGTCCGCGTGCTCCGCGTACCCCTCGACCAGCTCCATGGTGTACTCACCGACCGGCGGCTGACGGTCGTCGGTCCGGGCATGCCGTATCCAGTCGGCGAGAACCGTCTGCACGGACGCCCCGCGCTGGTCGGCCTCGAAAAGAATCTGGAAAGCGCGCTTACGGGCGTTGCTCCGGGCAGCCACGGTTAGCTGTTCACCCGGCCGAGGTACTCGCCGGAGCGGGTGTCGACCTTGATCTTCTCACCCGTGGTGATGAAGAGCGGAACGCCGATCTCATAACCGGTCTCCAGCGTGGCCGGCTTGGTGCCGCCGGTGGAGCGGTCGCCCTGGACGCCCGGGTCGGTGTGCTGGATGGTCAGCTCGACGGCGGCGGGCAGCTCGACATAGAGCACCTCGCCCTCGTGCGTGGCGACGCTCGCGGTGAAGCCCTCCAGCAGGAAGTTGGCGGCGTCGCCGACGGCCTTGCGGTCGACCATGAGCTGGTCGTAGGTCTCCATGTCCATGAAGACGAAGTACTCGCCGTCCATGTACGAGAACTGCATGTCGCGGCGGTCAACGGTGGCCGTCTCGACCTTCACGCCGGCGTTGAAGGTCTTGTCGACGACCTTGCCGGAGAGCACGTTCTTCAGCTTGGTGCGCACGAAGGCCGGGCCCTTGCCGGGCTTGACGTGCTGGAACTCGACGACGGACCAGAGCTGGCCCCCGTCGAGCTTGAGCACCAGGCCGTTCTTGAGGTCGTTCGTGGAAGCCACGGTTGCGGAATCTCCTGGACTGAAAGCTGGTGGACGACCGAGGGTGTGCGCGGTGCCTGGGCACTAGAGCGCGAGCAGTTCCTTGGTCGTGATGGTGAGTAGCTCGGGTCCGCCGTCCGCCTCGGGGCGGACGACGAGCGTGTCATCGATCCGGACACCGCCCCGGCCCGGGAGGTGGACCCCCGGTCCGACGGTGACCGGCACACAAGCGTCCAGTTTACCCATGGCAGCGGGGGCGAGCTGCGGGTCCTCGTCGATTTCGAGTCCGACGCCGTGTCCCGTACGGGGTGCGAGCCGCTCGCCGTGCCCCGCGGCCTCCAG
>NZ_FMDK01000102.1 GCF_900091995.1 Streptomyces sp. MnatMP-M17 | reverse complement strand
GCGACCTCTGGGTTATGAGCCCAGCGAGCTACCGAGCTGCTCCACCCCGCGTCGGTAAACGCAACATTACGTCACGCCCGCCGACCGGTGCAAATCCCTTTACGCGGGCCCAGGGCCAGGACGCGACGCGCGGTGGCCGCGCCGGTTGGTTCAGTACGCCGTTTCCTCCCGGCCGACTGCTTCGTTAGGCCGGAGACAACCGCGTCATCACCTTGCCCCCGGAGGAATCCATGCCACCGTCCAGCAAGTTCGTGCGGTCCGCCGTGACCGTCACCGCCGCCGTCGGGATCGCGGCCGGAGCCGCCACACCGGTCTGCTGGGCCGCTCCCGTCGAGCCCGTCCAGACCATGAGCAGCAAGGCGCCGACCGCGCCGCAGCCCGCTCCCGGCGCCCAAGCGCAACAGCCTCTCGCGGGACTGCTGGGAGGTCTGCCTCTGGTCGGCGGTCTCCTGGGCGGCCTCTCGGACCGCAACGCGAAGACCGATGTGACACCGGTGCGCTGGGACCGTTGATCATCGACACCGTGCGTCGCGCCGTCCGCCGTCTGCGGCCGGCGCGACCGGATCGCCTCTCCCGCGCGCGGGCCGGTCATCTCTCCCGCGCGCAGGCCTCGGCCGGTCCGGCGGGACTGGCCTCCGCCGCCACTGCGGACACCACCGGGCCCGCCGACGCCCTCAACGGCTACGAGGTCCTGGACGAGGTGCTCCGGCTGCCGGTCAGCACCTGGCGCTACCACTGGGATCCGCCGCATGTCCGTCACCTGGGCCCGATGGCCCAGGACTGGCACGCCGCCTTCGGACTCGGCGCCGACAACGTCACCATTTCCGCCACCGACACCAACGGTGTCGCTCTGGTCTGTATCCAGGCGCTCCACCGCCATATCGAGGACCTGCGCACACAGATCACCGCTCTCCAGGACCAGATCGCGCGCCTGGAGGAGCCTCGCCGGCCCGACGCGCCCATGCCGCCCGCGCGGTAGTACGCGGCAGTAAACCGACGCAGCGGGAAACCGACGCGGCGGGGCGGCTCAGGCCGTGAGTTCCTGGTGGAGCGCCTCGCGCAGACGGGCCGCGCGCTCCGCCACCTCGGCGGGGCCCAGCTCGACGGCGCGGGCGCACCAGCGCTGGCCCTCGGTCAGCTCGCCACGGCGCG
>NZ_FMDK01000357.1 GCF_900091995.1 Streptomyces sp. MnatMP-M17 | reverse complement strand
GAGTCGAAGATCGTGGAGACGCTGATCGAAGAGGCGATGAAGATCGCCGAGCAGATGGAGAAGGACGGTATCGCCTCGGGCGAGCCCGAGGTCTCCGTGAGCTGACGGATCCGACAACCGACGTACGACGAGGTCCCGCGGCCACTGCCTCCAGGGCAGGCCGCGGGACCTTCTCCTGTGGGCGGCACGTCACGGACCCGACAGGTACAGTGCGGAGATCAGCAGACCGTATGGTGAGGCCCCTCGTGTTGACGCAGACCACCACTCGGGTCCTCGAACCCGGTGAACTCGGCGCAGCGCTCGCCATCCTGGAGAGCGAGCCCGTCGCCAACGCCTTTGTGACCTCCCGGGTGCAGGTCGCGGGGCTCGATCCCTGGCGCCTCGGCGGCGAGATGTGGGGCTGGTACGCGGACGGGCGGCTGCGCTCCCTCTGCTACTCCGGCGCCAATCTCGTGCCGATCTGCGCCGGTCCCGAGGCCGTGCGCGCCTTCGCCGACCGCGCCCGCAGAACCGGCCGCCGCTGCTCCTCCATCGTCGGCCCGGCCGAGGCCACCGCTCAGCTCTGGCGGCTGCTGGAGCCCAGTTGGGGTCCCGCCCGCGAGGTCCGCGCGCACCAGCCACTGATGGTGACCGAGCAGATTCCCGCCGTGGTCGCGCCCGATCCCTTCGTACGCCGGATCCGCAAGGACGAACTGGAGGTGATCATGCCGGCCTGTGTCGCCATGTTCACCGAGGAGGTCGGTGTCTCGCCGCTCGCGGGCGACGGCGGACTGCTCTACCAGGCGCGCGTGGCCGAACTGGTCGGCGCGGGACGGTCGTTCGCCCGTATCGACGACGGCAGAGTCATCTTCAAGGCCGAGATCGGCGCGGCGACCACCCAGGCCTGCCAGATCCAGGGCGTCTGGGTCGATCCCGAGTACCGGGGGCGCGGACTGTCCGAATCGGGCATGGCGGCGGTCGTACGGTACGCGCTGGCCGATGTCGCACCCGTCGTGAGCCTCTACGTGAACGACTACAACACCCCGGCCCGCGCGGCCTATCGGCGCGTCGGCTTCCGTGAGGTGGGCGCCTTCATGAGCGTGCTGTTCTGAAAGTAGGGTTCGGCCATGCTGAGCATCCCCGGGGACACGCCCCGGATTCCCGACGTACAGGTAGCGCCGGTCGATCTCGCCTCCCGCGTCGACGAGGCACTCGCCGTACAGGCCCTCGCCTTCGGGCTCAGCGACGACGAGATCGGAGTACGCCGCCATATCGTGCTCCGGCATCTCATGTACCCGGGCTGCCGTGCCTTCGGCGCGACCACCGGCGCCGGCCGGCTCGTCGGATTCGTGTACGGCCTGCCGAACGACCGCGGCCACTGGTGGTCCACGGTGGTCGAGCCGTATCTGCGCGCCACCGCCTCCGACGGCTGGCTCGACGACTCCTTCGTGATCACCGAACTCCATGTCCATCCCGAGTTCCAGGCCCGGGGCATCGGCCGCGCGCTGATCACCACCATCACGGACGGAGCCGTACAGCCGAAGTCGATCCTGTCCGCCATCGACATCGAGAGCCCGGCCCGTCGGCTCTACCGCTCACTCGGATACGAGGACCTCGCCCGCCAGGTCCACTTCCCGAGCGCGCCCAAGCCGTACGCCGTGATGGGCGCCATGCTGCCGCTGCGCAGACAGGAAGGCGGCGGCAACTGAGGCAATCGGGCGGGAACTGATTTCCGCCTGCCGGTGCGCCCCGGCTAACCTCCTGGCATCACCCGAGAGAACGCAGAACGCAGAACGCCAGGAGTGTTCCCCATGTCCCAGGTCCAGCGCATGTCCCGTTTGATGGTCAAGACACTGCGCGACGACCCGGCGGACGCCGAGACCCTCAGCCACAAGCTGCTCGTCCGCGCGGGGTATGTCCGCCGTACGTCCGCCGGCATCTGGAGCTGGCTGCCGCTGGGCAAGAAGGTCCTCGACAACATCTCGCGCGTCGTCCGCGAGGAGATGGACGCGATCGGCGCGCAGGAGGTGCTGCTGCCCGCGCTGCTGCCCAGGGAGCCGTACGAGGCCAGCGGCCGGTGGGAGGAGTACGGCGATCTGCTGTTCCGCCTCAAGGACCGCAAGGGCGCCGACTATCTGCTGGGCCCGACGCACGAGGAGATCTTCACCCAGGTCGTCAAGGACCAGTGCACGTCCTACAAGGACCTGCCGGTGATGCTTTACCAGATCCAGACGAAGTACCGCGACGAGGCCCGGCCGCGCTCCGGCGTGCTGCGCGGCCGTGAGTTCCAGATGAAGGACTCGTACTCCTTCGACACCACGGACGAGGGCCTCGCCGAGTCGTACGCGCTGCACCGTCTCGCGTACCAGAAGATCTTCGCCAGGCTCGGCCTCGACTTCCGTATCGTCTCGGCGGTCTCCGGCGCGATGGGCGGCTCGGCGTCCGAGGAGTTCCTGGCGCCCGCGGCGGCGGGCGAGGACACGTTCGTGGACTGCCCTGCCTGTGACTACGCGGCCAACACGGAGGCGGTCACCTTCGCCGCTCCCGCGCCCGCGCCGACGGAGCACGGCCCGGTCGAGGAGCTGGACACTCCCGACACGCCGACGATCGAGACGCTCGCCGCGTTCCTCGGCGTGCCCGCCTCGGCGACCTTGAAGAACCTGCTCGTCAAGGTCGACGGCGAGATCACCGCGGTGGGCGTGCCCGGCGACCGCGAGGTGGACCTCGGCAAGCTGGGCGAGCATCTCGCGCCCGCCGTGGTGGAGCTGGTGACGGCCGAGGACTTCGAGGAGCGGCCCGAGCTCGTACGCGGCTATGTGGGCCCGCAGGGCCTCAAGATCCGCTACATCGCGGACCCGCGCGTCGCGCCCGGCACCGCCTGGATCACCGGCGCCAACAAGCCCGGCACCCACGCGCGCGATGTGGTCGCCGGACGGGACTTCGAGGTCGACGACTATCTCGATGTGGTCGTCGTCGAGGAGGGCGATCCGTGCCCGGCCTGCGGTACGGGCCTCAAGCTCGACCGCGCGATCGAGATCGGCCATATCTTCCAGCTCGGCCGCAAGTACGCCGACACCTTCCAGCTCGATGTGCTGGGCCAGCAGGGCAAGCCGGTGCGCGTGACCATGGGCTCGTACGGTATCGGCGTCTCGCGCGCCGTGGCCGCGCTGGCCGAGCAGACGGCCGACGAGCAGGGCCTGTGCTGGCCCCAGGAGATCGCTCCGGCCGACGTCCATGTGGTGGCGGCGGGCAAGGCGCTCCAGACGGAGCTGGCGCTCGATGTCTCGGAGAAGCTCGCGGCGGCGGGGCTGCGGGTGCTGGTGGACGAGCGGCCCGGAGTCTCCCCGGGCGTCAAGTTCACCGACGCCGAGCTGATCGGCGTACCCCACATCCTGGTGGCGGGCCGCCGCTCGGCCGAGGGCGTCCTGGAACTGAAGGACCGCCGCACGGGCGAGCGCGAGGAACTGACGCTGGAGGAAGCCATCACCCGCCTGGTCGGCTGACGCCTCGGGGCTCCGCCCCGAACCCCGGTCCTCAATCGTCGGACGGGCTTGATTTCGCCGACGCGAAAAATCAGCCCGTCCGGCGATTGAGGACACCAGGCGCCCGGGGCGGAGCCCCGGTTACAGCCAGCTCGCGAATTCCAGCAGGAGCTCCGCGGTCTGGCGGCGGCCCGCCGTCAGCGCCCTGACGCCCGACTCCACCGCACGGAACAGCGTCCAGCCACGCAGCCGCCCGCCGTCCATGTCCAGCGAGTCCGCCAGGCGGCTCACCCGGCGCCGCGCCGAAGAGGGGCCCGAGGAGGCCGCCACCAGGTCCTCGACCCGGTCGCGGGCCAGCCGCGCCAGGTCATAGGCGGGCTCACCGACCAGCGGCTCAGGACCGACCGCGAGCCAGGGCGCCCGCTCGCCCGCCAGCACCTTGCCCTGGCCGAACGCGCCGTGCAGAAGCCGAGTCTCCGCCGAGGAGGCGCAGAGCTCGTCACGCGCCGCCAGCGCGGCCGAGACCAGCGGCGCGAGGCTGTCGTCGCCCTCGTCCGTCGCGCGCAGCGCCGCCGCTTCCCGCGCCGTCCGCTCGGCCACCGTCTCGAAGCCATGGCCCACGGGCGGATCGACCCAGAGCCTGCGTACCGTACCCGCTGCTTCCAGCAGGGCCTTCGCCTCGGGCAGGGAGCGCAGCGAGATCTCCGGCTGGAGACGTTCGAGCAGCAGCGCGCAGTCGGTGGCGCCCGTGGTGGTGGAGACGGCGTCGGCGGTATCGGCGGCGTCGAGCAGCTCCACCGCGCCCCAGCCCTTCCAGTGCGCCAGCGCCGCCCGCTCCAGCGACGGAGCCGCGAGGGACGGAGCGATCTTGAGCGTCGCGGGAGAGCCGTCGGGCCGCCGTACGAGCACCACCAGACCGCTCCTGCCGCCCGGCGCGACCACCCGCTCGACAGCCAGCCCTCGCGCGGAGACGGCCTCTCCGGCAAGGGCCGGGAGCCGGTTCAGCCACTCGGCGGCGGCCGGCTCGCCGTACTGCCGGCCGAGCGCGCGCACCAGACGCTGCGGTGGTTCGAAACCCATACGTGCGCCGTTCCCCTTCGAGACTCCAGGGCTCACGCGCGCTCGGCGAGCCCAGGAAAGGCTACGCCCGTGCCGCGCCAGCGCACCGCGCGCACCGCGGCCTCCCGCAGCGCGCCCG